>BPHB01000004.1 GCA_026003335.1 Chitinophagales bacterium
TCCAAGACGGATCTCCTCCATCTGCTGATAATCAAACTCCGGCTTGGCATACCAGCTAACATCTAACCCTTTTTGTAACCCTACCCTTATTTCGCGCATCTGTTGCCAATCAAATTCCGGCTTGGCGTACCAACTGACGTCCAATCCCTCTTCCAGTCCAAGACGGATCTCCTCCATCCGGTAATAATCAAACTCCGGCTTGGCATACCGGCTAACATCTAACCCTTTTTGTAACCCTACCCTTATTTCGCGCATCTGTTTATGATCAAATTCCGGCTTGGCGTACCATGACAAATCCACTCCATCCTCTAATCCCCATCTTATTTCGTTCATCTGCATCCAATCAAATTCCGGCTTGGCGTACCAGCTCACATCCAAGCCGTCTCGTAGTCCTTCCTGTATCTGTGACATCTGCATCCAATCAAATTCCGGCTTGGCGTACACCGATACATCAATCCCTTCTTCAAGTCCATCTTTTATTTTGCGCATTTGTTCAGATGAAAATTCTTTCTTTGCGTAAACACTTACGTCCACGCCGTTTTCAATGCCAATCCTGATTTCTTCAAGTTGTCTTGAATTAAATCCCTGATCTGCATACTTTCGCAGGTCAACTCCTCTTTCAAATCCTTTCCGTAGCTCTCTCATTTGCACTCCGGAATATTTTTCGAGGGCGTATAGTGATACATCAAGTCCCTTTTTAATACCGTATTCTATCTCCCTCCGCTGGGTTGAATTGAAAATGCTTAAATCCATAACCGTATCATTTTTTTTGTTAAACATTATTCCAAAAAAAAATCAGCAGGGTATCCTGCTGATTATAATAATTTCATGTACTTGGAAATGGATTCTCTTCTCTCTTTCATCTCTTCTGCCGGGATTGAGGGGTCAGCGTAAGCAGAAACATCAATACCATCTTCTAATCCATAACATAATTCTCGCATTTGGGATTGGTTAAATTCAGGATTGGCATATAGCTTCACATCAACGCCCAAATTCAATCCTCTCATTATTTCATAGAGTTGAAAGTCATCAAACAGATTATTCGCGTAAACAGATATATCCCATCCTTTCTGTAAACCTATCCTTATGCAATACATCTTATACGGGCTAAATTGATGGTTTGCATAAAATTTAACATCAAGCCCTTCTTCAAGCCCAAGTCTTATCTGCATCATTTGAGCTCCGTTAAACACGGGCTTTGCGTAAATAGACACATCTACTCCGGATTCAAGCCCTTTCCGGATTTCTCTCATCTGAGACCCTGAAAAGGCAGGGATGGCGTAGATTGATACATCTAACCCTTTCTTTTTGCCTATCCTTATTTCTTTTAATTGGGTCTTGTTGAACAGATAAGAATCATTAAACAGATTTGCTCCCATAGTATTTGTCTATTTGATTGAACATCATTTAAAAAAAAGGGGCAAGCCCCCCCATGCCATCAAAGCAGTGTAATGTATTTGATTTCATTCATCCTTATGTCGTATCTATGTATAGGATTTGTGGTATCAATAAAACCCTCATACATCATATCCTTTTCTTCTATTACTCTTATAATCTCCGGGTCTCTTATTTCCATTATTTTCTTATAATCCAATATATATATTATATGCTGATTGCCCGATACAATATTTTTGGCAGTTCCATGTTCAATGGGCGCATATCTATGTACATGCTCTGAACCATCCGAAAACACTATATAGTCGAACCATTCATTAACATCCAAAGCCCCCTTTGCTACACGTACGACATATTCATCTGAAAACGGTTCTCTTGGTCTTATGTCATCGAACATAGTGCCGTCTATCACTTCCGATATATAAGAATCCAAATCATACGAGTTTCCTCCTACTGCAAAGTAATTACCGCAAAGGATAATTGCAGACTTATCGCCCATCGCGCTCTCAAGCATTGAATTGAACTCTTCTATGTTAACTTCTTTTATCTTGTTTATGACCGCTAAGTCATAATGATGATCTCTTTTTTTGTTAATCATGTTGCGACGTGTCATATAGGATTCTTTTATGTATTCAATATTCTCTTCGAAAAAGGATATGTGATGTCTGACCCTCTCTTCATTAAATAGATATTCACCCCCGCCTGCATGTATAAGCACCGGGAATAGGTACAGGTCAACGCTATCATTTGACAGCTCATAATCAAGTAGCAATGGATAGTCCGTATATACAAATCCATCGATATAGCAGCTTGCTTTGTACAAAAATAATTTCGTTCTCATATCATTTTCTTTTTTGGTTAAACATTAGTCCAAATAATCAGGGGGCTATCCCCCCCCCGGTTATAGTAACTTAGAGTACTTATTTTCTACCCCAAGCATTAGCTCTGATTTCTGTTTTTCGTTAAGCTTACTCAATAATTCTTCCATAGCCTCTTTTTTTAAAAAAAGAGGGGCTATAAAGTCCCTCTTAAATCAAGCCTTTAAATTCTATTAAAAGATTCACTTTCTCTTCCATCTTGGCATAGTGAAGCTCAGGATTGGCGTACCAACTCACATCCACCCCCGCTTCCAATCCATACCGGATCATCCTCATCTGCTGATAATCAAACTCCGGCTTGGCATAGACACTCACATCTAAGCCCTCTTTTAGCCCAAGCCTGATCTCTTCCATCTGTTTCCAGTTAAACTCCGTCTTGGCATACACGCTTACGTCCACGCCTGCTTGTAACCCTAATCTTATCTCATTCATCTGGTAATAATCAAACTCCGGCTTGGCATACCAGCTAACATCCACTCCTCTTTTTAGCCCTTGCCTAATTTGCAGCATGTGCAAACAATCGAACTCCGGCTTGGCGTACCAACTGACGTCCAATCCCTCTTCCAGTCCAAGACGAATCTCCTCCATCTGCTGATAATCAAACTCCGGCTTGGCGTACCGGCTGACGTCTAAACCTTTTTTAAGTCCTATTTTAATTTCTTGCCTTTGCATCTCTTTGAAGATATCCAAATCTAATTTCATAGTTTTTTAAAAAAAGAGAGGCTAAGCCTCCCTTTTCAGTAAAGATCCTGATATCCTTTTACTTCTTTTATCCACTCATATATCTCATCATTCCCCACGGGGGTGGAGTCTTGTATGCCATGATACTTTTTGTACAAATCATAAATCATGTCCTGTATAACTGATATAAAAGCTCCTATATCCCAGTTTAAGCGTAAAACCAGTGTATTGGTTAATTCTATCTTTGCTGCCTGATAATTTGGGTAAAAATCATCAAATTCTAAGGCTTCTTTATGAGGACACGATCCGGTAACGCATTTCATGTATCCATCCTCATCAGGGTAGGTTTGAACTGATACATAATCTTTTTTAAACCCTTCTGCAAGAATCTTTTCATGATCGAATTCGATCTCTATCCACGCATATTGCGCCATACAATACCGGCATGGTAATTCGCCTGTTTTTGTGTAAACGGCTTCCAGGTTATCACACATTTCTTCCAGCTGCTTTTCCAGCTCTAACTCTAAATGGTTGCTCCATGATTTGATATCATTAGCTATTTCATCCAATTTCAAAATCTCTTTGATTCTTTCTATCTTCTCCATAATCCTTATGCCATTTTTCAAAAAAAAGAGGGGGAGTACCCCTCCCCCCTTTTTTATAATAAACACAAATAATCAGTTATGTTCTGAGGGGTGTTATCATACATCCATCCCTCATTTTCAATCTCCCTTAGGACATTCTCTGATTCTATTACTTCTACTTCTTCGTAGCAATGCACATGGATATATCCCATATAGCCACATTCAATGAAAGCGGAGATATACTCATGTGAGTAAGGGTGATATAAATCGCAGTTATTAATAATATAAGTAGGGGTTGAACAGTAATAATCGTCGTCGCAAACCTCGACTTCCACAACCAAGCTGAATTCAAAGAATTCAAGCATATCTTTGCTTTTAAAGCTAAGACAATCAATTGCCAGTAATTTTAATTGGTTTGATTTTATTTCGTTAACGGACCAGTAACAAAGGGTCCCATCCCCAATGATAAGCTCATCCCCAGGGGTGATAAGATCATACAATTCAGTCCCCCCCATGACTTTTACTTCATTAAATGTATAATAGTTTTCAGCTACTTCTTTAGTGTAAAAGTGCATGATTCCATCATGCACATAGTCTTTGTTGACATACAAGATGTCTTTTTGTAGGTTAATAACCCCTGTGACCGGCCGGTAAAATCTTGGTGCGTAATTATCTATCTTTTCCGGAAGGATCAGCAAGTAATCATTATGATACTGCCCTTCTATGGTCACATCTGCTTTGTAAAAGAACAATTTCTTTTCCATAGTTTATTAAAAAAAGTGTGGGGAGGTATTCCCTCCCACACACTTTAATCTTCGAGGCAGTCCTCTTCGTCCTCCTCTTCCTCTCCTTCATTGGCTGCTTCAACTAACTCATCCCAACTGATTTCATCTATACAAATGAAATCGGCAATAAAGTAATATCTTGAAGTGATCTCATCACATATACTTTCAAGATATTCTTTAAATTCATAAACACCGTCAGTGGTAAAATCAAATCCCAATTCTGTAATCCACATGCTTGCAGCCCAAGTGGCATGATTCTTCCATCCGTTGTACCCTTTCATAGTTCTTTTTGTTTTTTGGTTTGACATTTTTTAAAAAAAACAGGCAGTGGTTGCCTGTTTTTTTAAATGAGGCCTTCGTATTCCTCATACATCAAAGCCCAAGTAAGAGCATCTTCAAATGTAAGCCCGCTTCTACCTGTATGTTCTTCTGCAATGTCTATCAACACTTTACATATCTCATCCAAGTAGTTCTCCTGAACTTCAATTACACGCTTTTGTACGGTATCAATAAATGCCGATATAGATTCATCAATAGAATGCGACATAAGCTGACAATCTATTAATTCCTCTCCCCCGCATTCGAGAAGACGCTCCCTGTTTATATCACAAAAGACAGCTAAATACCCCTCAAAGTCATAATAACATTCTATTGAGGTAGCTGCCTCTACACATTTTTTACAAGGTTTTTTACCTATCTTTTTGATTTCTTTTCTTAGTTTTTCGGCCTCGGCTATCAACCTTGGGTGGATGACATTGTCCCAATAGTTCAAGTCTGTTGCCGCGTAATAATCGCGCAACAACTCTTTGATTCTGATCAGGGTGTTGTTCATAGTTTTTTTAAAAAAAACAGGGAATACATGTCCCTGTCTACAGTAATCCTTTAAATTCTATCAATAGCTTAAGTATATCTTTCATTTTTTTTGCGCTAAACTCCGGCTTGGCATACACACTTACGTCTACGCCCTCTTCTAACCCATACCGTATTTGTGCCATCTGTTTCCAGTTAAACTCAGGCTTGGCATACCAACTCACATCCAACCCTTCTTTTAGTCCAAACCTGATCTCTTCCATCTGTTCCCACCTAAACTCCGGCTTAGCGTACCAGCTCACGTCTAATCCTTCTTCCAGTCCAAACTGGATTTGTTGCAACTGATTTTCACCGAAAAGTTCTTTGTTTATCTCCATAGCTTTTTTAAAAAAAACAGAGGGGATGTGCCCTCTGCTTTAAATCAATCCTTTAAGTTCTATCAATAGCTTAAGTATATCTTTCATTTTTTTTGCGCTAAACTCCGGCTTGGCATACCAGCTCACGTCTACGCCCTCTTCTAACCCAATCCGGATTTGTTCCATCTGTCCCCAGTCAAACTCAGGCTTGGCATAGACACTTACGTCTACGCCCTCTTCCAATCCATACCGGATCTTCCTCATCTGCTGATAATCAAACTCCGGATTGGCATACCAGCTCACATCTAATCCTTCTTCAAGCCCAAATCTTATTTGCTCCATCTGATGATTGTCAAACTCCGGCTTGGCATACCAACTCACATCCAACCCTTTTTCAAGACCAAGTCTTATTTCCCTCATCTGTCCCCAGCCAAACTCCGGATTGGCATAGACACTCACGTCCACGCCTTTCCTAAGACCAAACCTGATCTCTCGCATCTGTTCCCAATTGAAATCAGGCTTGGCATACCAGCTTACGTCTAATCCTTCTCCCAGTCCAAGCTGGATTTGTAGTAATTGCTCTCTACCGAAAAGTTTTTCGTTTATCTCCATAGCTTTTTTTAAAAAAACAGGGGATACATGTCCCTGTTTATAGTAATCCTTTAAATTCCATTAATGCTTCTCTTTTCTTTTTCATTTCAAGTGAGCCAAACTCCGGCTTAGCATAGACACTCACATCCAACCCCTCTTCCAGTCCAAACCTGATTTGTTCCATCTGTCCCCAGTCAAACTCAGGCTTGGCATAGACACTCACATCTAATCCTTCTTCAAGCCCAAATCTTATTTGCTCCATCTGATGATTGTCAAACTCCGGCTTGGCGTACCAACTCACATCCAACCCCTCTTTTAGCCCAAACCTGATTTGTTCCATCTGTCCCCAGTCAAACTCAGGCTTGGCATAGACACTCACATCTAATCCTTCTTCAAGTCCAAATCTTATTTGCTCCATCTGATAATTGTTAAACTCCGGCTTGGCGTACCAACTCACATCCAACCCTGCCTTCAACCCAAGCCTGAGTTGTACCATCTGCCATTCATTGAATTCCGGCTTGGCGTACCAACTCACATCCACGCCCTCTTTCAAACCATACCTGATCTCTCGCATCTGCTTTGGCATGAATTCCGGCTTGGCATACACACTTACGTCTACGCCCTCTTCTAACCCAATCCGGATTTGTTCCATCATCCCCCAAGCAAATTCCGGCTTGGCATAAATGCTTACGTCCAATCCTGCTTCCAATCCAAGACGAATCTCCTTCATCTTTTCCCAAATAAACTTAGGATCGGTATACCAACTCACATCCAACCCTTTTTCAAGGCCAAGACGTATCTGCTCTAATTGCCGTTCGTTAAAAATGTCTTTGTTTATCTCCATAGCTTTTTTTTAAAAAAACAGAGGGGATGTGCCCTCTGCTTTAAAGCAATCCTTTAAGTTCTATCAATAGCTTAAGTATATCTTCCATCTTTTTTGCGCTAAACTCCGGCTTGGCATACACACTTACGTCTACGCCCTCTTCTAACCCAATCCGGATTTGTTCCATCTGTCCCCAATTGAAATCAGGCTTAGCATAGACACTCACATCCACGCCCGCTTCCAATCCAAACCGGATTTCTCTCATACTGCCCCAACTAAACTCTTTTTTGGCATACCAAGTAATGTCTAACCCCTTTTCCAGCCCATAACGTATCTCCCGCATTTGTTCCCAGCTAAACTCCGGTTTGAAATATATACTTACATCCAATCCTTTTTCCAACCCCAGTCGGACTTCTTCCATCACCTTCCAAAAATACACTTTGTTAGCATACACACTAACATCTACCCTTGCTTTAAGACCATGCCGTATTTGAAACATCTGAGTGCTGTTAAACTCCGGCTTGGCATACCGGCTCACGTCCAAGCTTTCTTCCAGCCCAAGTCTTATTTCCTTCATTTGCCATTCATCGAATTCCGGCTTGGCATAAATGCTCACATCCAGGTCTTTTCCAAGACCAAGTCTTATTTCCATCATCTGTCCCCAGTTAAACTCCGGCTTGGCATACACACTTACGTCTACGCCCTCTTCTAACCCAATCCGGATTTGCTCCATCTGTCCCCAATTGAAATCAGGCTTGGCATACCAACTCACATCCAACCCTTTCTCAAAACCAAGTCTTATTTCCCTCATCTGTCCCCAGCCAAACTCCGGCTTAGCATAGACACTCACGTCCAATCCCTCTTCCAGTCCAAGACGGATCTCCTCCATCTGCTGATAATCAAACTCCGGCTTGGCATACCAGCTTACGTCCAATCCTTCTTCCAGTCCAAACTGGATTTGTTGCAACTGATTTTCACCGAAAAGTTCTTTGTTTATCTCCATAGCTTTCACAGAAAAAAGAGAGACAAGACAGTCTCTCTAACCTAATAGGTCAAAATACAGAGATAACTCTTCTGCATAATTGAGTACCACCTGCACAAACCCCTCCTGCCCGGTCAACTCTTTGTATGCACGAGTCATCACCGGAATGATTTGTGACTTAAAATCACTTGCCGCAAAAACAAGCCTATTCCCAAACTTATTTTTGATATCGGCAAGATATCTTTCATTTTTAAGTGATTTCAACGAAGGGTCATTGTAATAGGGCAAAGACCCCTCGATACACCCTACGCAGAAATCATGCTTGATGCATGATTTCATCAATGAAAGCTTGCTTTTAATAAGCGATACATCCAGCTGCCCGTTATCAGTAATGATACTGATATGAAAGGCGTCTAATATTGCCTCAGGGCAACCGCTGCGTAGATCATCTTCATCTACTCTTATACTGTGTTTTTTCTTTACCTCCTCTATGACCTTTGAAAAGGCCTTATCAAGGAGTACCTTGTGCGCTTCCCCTCTACGTTCTACATCGCTCGCGAGGAGATAGTATTTGTAGAGGGTGTAAATTTCTTTTTTTAGAATGAAGTTATCTTTCATAATCTATTTCTTAAAAAAACAGGGGCTTGACATAACCCCGGCTATATCAAGCCCCTGTATTCCCAAATGGAATAAGCCCATTCGAGAATTTCGTCTTTTTTCCAAGGGCCCTTCTTCTTTAAGCCCTTATAATACCCTAATAAGAGGTCGTAAGCCTCTTTCTTATATTCATCCATGATAGGGTCTACCATTTCATAGGCGTCACTACGAACACAACGCATAATCTGATCTACGTCTTTATCATGGATGTAGTTATAAGGGCTTCTATTATGACTGCAATTCCCCTTGGCACAGTTATCCACACGCTCCCACCCGAAAGAGTAAAGCGTATAATGGAAGCCTATGCGTACGGGGTCCCATTCTGCGGTGATCTTCACCGCAGATAAAATACACTTCTCACAAGGAACTTTGCCTCTTTTAAAGGCAATGTCCCTTACTTTCTCATGCACATCGCGGAAAAGACCTCTTATATTCATGGTCTCCGCATAACATGCCGCCGCATAGTATTTAATATATGCGGCAATAACTTCTTTATAAATGTCTAATTCCATAGTTTTTTTAAAAAAAAGGGGTTACCCCCCTTTGATGGTCATTCTACATGAACAACCATCTTCGCTTTCTTTACCCCCGGCTTTGCACCCGTATACATCACAATCCCTACCGTCTTGCCGGGAAATTCTAATACATCATCTGAGTCGAGATAGCCATCAGTCAATACAATCACGACGTCATGCTTCTTGGCTATCTGCTTCAGATGGAGGCCGAGCTGAGTACCGGACCCCCTGGGAATAGAGGCTTTACGGATGTCTTTTATTTTCTCGTACCCCACAATCTCGGTGTCTACATAGTACATATGTGTAGTGACACCTTTGATCAGCACCTGGCCAAGCAGGCGTTTGATCTCATCCTCACTCATAGAGAGAGAGACATCCAGCAGCACAGCCATCTCACGGGAGATACGCTGCACACCAGGCAGCTCGCGCATATTGCGCCGGTTGGGACGCCCCCATGTGTCTATGGAGTCACGGCTGCCTAAGGCATGCTTTAGCAATGCCTTCACCCGATTGGCCCATCTGCCGGGCTTAATCGATGTGATAGACAGCGTGTCCCATACACCAGAGCCGGTCCCGGCAGCCTGAGCTACCTGACTTTTCATCCTTTCGGCTACCGCCGCGGCTTCGGCTGCCGTCGCGTCATCCATAGGCATATGAGTGTCCGTAGACCCCTCAGTTCCTTGAAGACGCTTAAGCATACCCTTGGCAGTCTCTCTTCCTCCATTTGAAGAAGAAGAGCCACCACGGGAGGCCGAACCTTTGTTGTCCTCCTCTTCATTCCCCTCACCATCGCCATCCCCTTCCTGCTGCATAGAGTCCTGCTCCTTACGAAGAAACTCATACAGTTCTTCAAAGAGCCACTCGCCTTCATAGTCAGAAGGCATACGGCATCCTCCTTCAATGAATTGAAGGTCATTAGGGTAGCGCTCAAGTAAGGAGTCATTGATGATGCAGTCCTGTGCAATATTCGACAGGAACGCATCTCTGTGTCCTACTCTGAGCAAATGAATATTGCTCAAATGCATCGCTTCATGCAAAAGCAAGAAACGAAGCTGAGCATCATTTAACTCAGAGGATCTTGGTCCTATATGGAGGACAAATCCCTTCCTCCGTTTGTCGTAACTCACCGCACCATAAGGGACACTCTCATCGTACCTCTTATCACAAAGGGACAATAAGAGCCCCAGCGCACGGTAGTCTTCGCTCCGCGGTGACGACACTATCCCAAGAATAGTATCGTACACGCGGTTTAAAATGTCTAATTCCATACTTTTTTCAAAAAAAAGGCATAGGGACATAGTCCCCGCCTTTCAAACCTGCCATTTTAAATGGAGGAGATAATTTTCTTCAGTGTGTTTCTAAACCGATTATCCCCACCATTAAATTCACGGCTTGCCTGCCCCAAGACCTCCTTAGCCGGTTGTGCCATATTCTTGGCCTTGGTTAAGATGCCGCCGACCAAGTCAATAGGCATCTTCTCGCAGGCACGGACGAGAAGTATGGCCTCTTTCTTGGTCACCTTCTCTCTACCCTCCATCCAATCCATGACACCTGTCGCCACATTAGCGGCGTTGGTGTCATTAATCATATCGATTAGCTTGGGGTCTTTCAGTATATTGACCCAAGTAATCTTACTCATCTCTTCAACCCAGGTGCCAAATGCAACGGCAGCCCGGGTACCAATTATACCCTTCAATTCCTCAATGCCCAACTCTATATGTTGAGACATTGAGATTACGAATTCCCAGCTTCTGGGGCTGGGAGCCCCAAATTCATCCCTCATTTCGGGCGCATTGAAATATTTGCGCTCCGACTTCAAAAACGTAACGACCATATTATCGCCGTACTTTTTAATTATCCACTGAGACCATGCATCAAAGTCAAGGTCCCAGCGAATTGTCCAGAGACGTTCCCTCAAAGCCGAAGGCATCTCCTCCACAACAGACTCTGTGCCATCCTCTTCACCCAAGTTGCCGGTTGCGGCAATCTTGGCTTTTCCTGATATTTGGCGACCCTGCCACTCACGCTCATTAAAGAGCTGGTAGAAGGTCACCATCGTTTTCGGATGAGCCGCATTGAGCTCATCGAAAATGAACAGCGTGGGTTCTTTGCACTCCAGCATCTCCGTTATGATGGGAGAAGCCATGTATTCAAATGACTTCTCCCCTAATTTCGGGATGCCTACAAAGTCCTCAGGTGGAGCCTGTACCGGCACCACACGGACGTTCCATCCCTTTGCGTGAGCTATCTCACGAAGGATGGCACTTTTACCTGTACCCGGTGCTCCTACAAGGAAAGGCACCGGAACATAGCAATTGCCTTGTACTTCAAGCAAGGCGCTGATCTGGTTTCTTAAGTTTGTTTTCATGCTCATATTTGTTTTTTCAAAAAAAACCCGCCATAAGGCGGGGCGCATCACCCTCTTGCCATTTGGATGATGCGGGTCATTATATGGATCGGGGCATATACGATGGCAAACCCGATCCACCCCATGACTATATATCGCCATGCCATACAGGCAATGGCGATAATTAATATAATTAATATAGATAAAATCATCTTTCTCATAGTTTATCTAAAAAAAGTTGCCTATGCAACTATCTTGCCCCTTACATAAGTACCGGTCAATCTAATCTATATATTTATCTCATCATCGCGGACCGGCAAGAATATTTTGGGCTCCCACAAAAAAAGGCTATCAATCACGATAGCCGTGCCGGTATTCACTGCTTGATTATACGGCGTGCGTGCGCCCATGTTGCCATGAACGTCCCGGCTCACGCCTCTTTACCCGCCAGCCGCAATGCAATGTCAAGCTCATCACAATGCGACCGAGCAACGTGCTTTACCGGGCTACCACGTTCACCTGATAGGTGACAGGTGAGCCGGCGATTTCACGCACGCGCTCAACGGGGAGGTCTTTCCCTCTGTCCTCGGGCGTCAATGCCAAGGGCACCTCAGTGACCCGTTCGGCAAGTGCCGCGAGGTGGAGAGGCAACACCCCGATGACGTGACGACCGCGTACATCGTCAGCACTTGCGTGCGACAGTACGGGCGTGTCAGGGGTAATCAGCCCAATCTCCAAGAGGTAGTCAACCAGACCCTGATGGCGGGTGACGACGATAGTGTCAGTCATCCCATCCATTTTATCTAAGGTCCTAACTACCGGTGCGTTGAAATAGGAGACGCACCCCTCCCACCGAAATCATCTTTTTAAAAAAATATCTCTAATTCATTTTCGTTGTCCCACCAATAGTTGGCTATGCAACTACCCGGTGACAGCGATGCCCCCTTGCATGCTCTGTGGTTCTCCACGCCCACCATCACCACCGCTTGTCACCCCTGTCCATCACCACGCCGGTGGTTATGGATAGGTAGGCGGGGAAAAAAAGCGCCGGTGACAGGGGAGTATCGCGAATCACCCTGTCCCGGCGACCGGCGTGTGCACCCGCCGGCACCAGGTCCTTGCCTACCTGGCGTTTTTTTACATCCACGTCCTTCCCGGGTACAGCAGTGGGCAAGGTCTCAACGGTTGAACCGTCACTGCTACTGCCGGGTGCAGCCATCCCGTACACATGCGTGCAGGGATGGTACCCCCATGAGTGCTCAGACTTACGCGGTGGCCAGCCGACCAATGCTTCTTGCGGCGAAGACATTGGCTCCTTCTCACCGGGTTTTACGTAACCGGTCCCATGGGCGACCGGTTACAACCATCGTTATGCCGATGGTACAGCTTCCCCATCCCGGGCGAAGCAACCCCATGCCCCATGTCGCTGTACGTGCGTCAGCCGACAGGGGCAGCCTGTTTTTTAAAAAAAAGGCCGGCGCCTATGCCGGGGGCCTGGGCGACAAGGAAAGGAGTCGCTTGCGCCCACCGGCACACATCCTTCTTTTAATGGTAGTTGTGCCGGTTTTTTAAAAAAAGCGGGGATGCCGCTCGCCCAACGGCAGAGCCCCGCACACCAGTCCATCCTCTCCCCAATGCGATGGTAGGACGAAATCCCATCCATGTGGGGTACATGGGCACCTCCCGGGCGGTGCCGCACTCCCATGAGCGCTCGGTTTTACGGGTGGCCAGCCCAACCTATGCAATGCATAGGGAACCTTCTTCCACGGTTTTACGCAGCTCATCCCATGGGCGACTCGCTGCAACCCGTTCCTACGGACGGGGTCTACCTTGCGGGCATTTGGCAGACACGTGCGTGCCCCTGCCAAACCCGGCCTGCCCCAATAAGGGGCATTCTTTTTTGAAAAAAAACCGGGCATAGCCCGGGCCTGGGTCAGTCCTTGTTGGACTTGACCCAGTCTATGATTTTCTCGCCTATGCGCTCCCAGACGCAGGTGGCATAGGCGTCAAGGTAGAGTTCCCAAGCTTCCTTGGGAGCTCCATTTAACCAACCCGGGACTTCAAGTCCCGGCAATTCAAACACCCCCTTGTCGAAGGGGGTGGGGGTTGCATATATAGATTTCCCGTTTGTATACATGGACGGGGAATCTATATTGACCCACCGAACGAGGGTCATAAACCCTCGTTTGGGGTCTCTATCGAAATCTTCGATAGAGACCCCAACGGCGTTTATATACATCATATTTTTTTTCAAAAAAAACCCCCGTGCATAGGGGTTTTTGAAAAAAAACCGGGCGTAGCCCGGTGGTGCGAGGTGTGGGTCAGAAGTCTATTCGAGACTTCTGACCTCACACCTCTTAGAGGTGCGAACTCTCACCTCAAAGTTACTGCTGAGCTGCGAAGCTACCTGCTGACGCAAGTAGCTGTGCCGCTGCGCTCACGCCGTCACGGACGGCGGCGTGAGCGCGGGGTCTCTCCGAAGTGGGGACGTCCGTAGTGGACGCCCCCGTTTCGGGCGCCCCCGAAGTGGGGACGTCCGTAGTGGACGCCCCCGTTTCGGGCGCCCCCGAATAGTCGGGGGCACCCTTCGGGTGCCCCCGAATAGTCGGGGGCCCCCGTTTCGGGTGCCCCCGAAGTGGGGCACCCGTAGTGGATTACGTTTCCGTTTCGTACTCATACTGCTTTTAGGGGGGGGTTTTGTAACAGTCCCTTGAAGCGCTGCGTATAAAAAATAAAAAAATAAAAAAGGGAGGGGTATTGGATCCCCTCCCGGCGACACGCGATGGTGACTGTTTTATGATGAGAGGCGTGCTTCTGCGATCACGTATTCATCGACCGTGTTGGTAAGGGTGATGGCTGGTTTTTGGTATTCTTCAAGCAGGGTATTGAGGAGGAAGTCAGGGACGTTCTTTTTGCAGGCGTAGTGGGCGATGCCGTACAGTTTGTTGAGGAGGTCGTAGGGTGGAGCTTCGTAGTCGCCGTATTCGTCTGTTGACTGCCGGATGACAGACAGCAGCTTATTTAGTGCGGCATTGAATGCCCGTGCGTTATATCCTTTTTTCAGTACGATACGGATGAAGGTAATGATGGAAGTGCGTGCCTGTGATTTCATGACGTCTTTGATGTCTTCTTTCATCCCGTCAATGACCTTGCTTATTGCTATGGCATCCTCTATGTTATGGTCTTTTATTTCGGGCACGTAGAAGTTAATATGATCAAACAGTTTCGGACGTTTAGCCCCTGTCTTGGCGGCTATGTAGTCGTTATACAGCCCGAACATAAGATATGGCGTCCTTGCATTGATCATAGTTTTGGGTTTTATATGTTATGGATTACATCGGTTCAGTTTGCGTTCCCGTGGTTGCTTGTGGGTCTTGGGCTATCTCCGGGCTTGACACCTCTACTTCTCTCAGTCCTATCCGTTTGAACAGGAAATTAAACATTCCTTCATTGATGAGTTTGTTGAGTTCAAGGTTTACTCTTGGTGACCGGAAATATACCGGCTGTCCATTAAAGACGAAATAGTTGTTATACAGAGACATGTATTGGGTAAGGAAATTCAAGAGCGTTGACAGTTCTTGTTGCGTGGAAGCTTTAGGTATTTCTGGCGGTGTCTCATTCCCCAGTGCTTTTTCGATGTCATAGGTGATTGAATACTGAGAGTTTGGGTAGTCATAGATTACTCTCACTTCTGACTTGTCTTCTGTCAAAATTATCTGATTCATAGTCATTTAAGTTTTGGTTTAATGCATGTAAAATACTAAATTTAGCGTATGAAATCAAGGATTTTACTATGAAAAATATATTTTCAGGCATTACCAGAGATACGCTGGAGAAGTTATCCCCTTCCCTTGTAGTAATGGATAACAGAGTGGTTGGCGACACTCACTATATGTGGTTACGTCCCAAGATAGCCGATTTGGAGGAGTTTATTTTAAGCAAGGTAGAGAATGGAGACAGCGGGTTAAAGGCTGTTTCAAGAGAGTATTTATTAGCCGGCTATGAGGATGTGATGGACTCATACGGATATCTTAACGACTTGATCTATGCTGATATTCAGAATGTACACGGTCTTGATCGTCTCATGGTAGCCATCTCGGCCAATTATGCAAACACGCTTGAAATACCATTTGAATTATCTTTTTTATTCAGGGCCAAGAGAGCTTTAATATATATAGACCACACTTTATTTAAGAAGAACTACCTTCATAACGTAGGCATATACAGTGGTCTTGGTCGCGAGTGTGTCATATACCCTTATTTGAACATAAACAATTTGTTTGGAGGCAAGCTTGAAGAGCTGACCATCATGAGTGATGGTCCGGTAGCCGTAAGCACCGGACGTCATGTCTATGTACCACGCCTGCTTGCAAATGGCACTACTTATGGAGGCACTGACTCTTATTATGCTAACGTATTAACTGTCAAGGGGTGCAATACACAGACGCCCGTATTGCTTCCTGATGCGATAGGGTATAGCCCTAACGCATTCCCTTACAACTATGCCCATTTAGGTGTATTAAGCAAGGAGGTCCCTTACAGCCCATTGGATGCGGATGTGCCTTATGAGATAAGATTAAGCCCTGCCGGTTCAAACTACGACTATGCCGCATTGAACACCAATCTTTATTACCATTATTGGGGTATGGATTCAGCTTATTTGACCCCTTTGATAGAGAAGGATAAATACTTGATGGGTTATTATTACGGCATGCCCAACGGGGAACGCTCTGCCACGAACACCATCCTTGATGACGGCTTACATGTCTGCTTACCAAACCGTGCGGTAACCAATGCGACCCCATTCCAAACCAATCTCTTAGTACCGGTCTATGACCTGTCAAGAGAAGACGGCATCCCCGGTGCTTGTGTGTATATAGCTATCGAATTCAAGCGCAGGGGCAAGTATTCAAACCTGTATTCTAATGGCACTTACAGGAACCCTGTCTGGGCGTCCGGTATAATACACACGCTTTTACCCGATGACGGAGACCCATATTCATTTAAGTTAGCCCCTTACAACAGCTTTGCCGCCGGATCTTACGATGTGCAAACGCGTATTAACCATGGACCCGTTGACGCCCCTTATACCGTCAAGGCAGACAGCAAGTATGATGAACGTGGTGAATATGTGTGGATAAAGATGAAGCATGGCGATACGTCTGTGTTATATGACGTATCCATCCCTTTATCAAGTTGGTCCGGGCGAAATGACTATCGTGCCGGAGGCATCAGTTATGTGTTGCATGAGGTGATCATCACGGCAGAAGAGCTTGACAAGGAGCAGGAGAATAAGCTAATCAGCTCAGTAAATAAATTATGGGGGACGGCATACCCATTGCGTGATGAATAATAAGCTTCATTGCAGGCGGGGGTGTAGTGATGCTGCACCCCTGTTTTTTTATCTGTTAAGACTTGTAATTTTGGTAAATTTACTGTATATTTATAAAAGTAAAACTAAAATTGCAATAATATGAAAAAGGTTTGTTTGTTGGTATGGTTATTCGTTTGCCCGCTGGTTTCTTTTAGTCAGACCGATGGTGATTTCAGCCTTGAAGGGCTCATAATCCGGTGTTTGGATTCATTGGATAAGGACACTGTTTTGTTGTTCTTTGAAGAAGACCATTATCCGGAATTGCCTTTTGATGAATCCTTTTACGACTATATAAATGACTGTTACCTTTATTATTCAAGGGTTGTCCCTATTGTTTATGTGTTTGCGACAAGGGATGGTAGCGGTAATGTATTGATCTTTGACTATGGGTATTTGTTGCCTACTGAGTTTTACTTCCTGACGATGGAAGGTGTCTTGGATATTCATTGCTTAATCAGTCATGACGGACACAGTGTGTATTGGATATACCGGACTGAGGTGGTTGACCAGGGCAAACTACCGCCACAACTGAGGGTTGATTCAAAAGGGTCATTTTACTTACAGTACGGAGACAGGAAGGTATCATTAAACCGGACGTCGGATATGGAGTCCGGTTATGCAAGTTCTGCTTTGGTGTGGAATTACCCCTCGCTTTTCCTGTGGCGCAAGTTTGACATACGCAAGGCTGAGGACAGGGACTGTCTTCACTTCCTTCTGAACCTTCCGGTAGGATATAAGATTTACAATGTAGATGATGCAGGAGTGGAGACGGAGGTTTTCAAAAGGAAGTATACTCTTGACAGGTTTCAGGAGTATATGTGCCGCCTATACTTCTTTTGGGAAAACAATTACTCAGCCTTGTCTAAATAAGACTTGTAATATTTCTTTGATTTTAGTAAAATATTGAACTCTGTCTAATTGTTTATTTTCTTTCCTGAAAGAGCACCGGGAGCTTCTCCTTGTGCTCTTTGTTTTCCTTGGAGACGTCTTGTCCGTATCACCCTCTCAGAAGCCCGGAAACGGGCTCAGGAGCGAAGATCTGTTTTCGCAAGTATAATCTATCATCTCAACATGAGATCGTCGTTTATACGCCGTTTAAAAGGCTTGCAGCTGATTCCCCCTGTTTTTTTTGCTTTTGCCTTTAGTTTCTTTTAGCTACTCAAGCGTCTATAGCAACCCGGTGTTGCAACTACGCTACAGTACCCCGTTACTGTAGCACGCTATAGTAACACGTAGTTGTATATATTATATATTATATATATTATACTATAGCGTGTACTATAGCACGTAATTGTACCGGGGTACTATAGCGACACGTGGGATGCAGGCTTATATGCCTCTAAAGCATATAAGCCTGCATCCCTTACTGTAGCGGGGTATTGTATATTTAGAGACTTAAGATTATTTCAATAGAGAAAGACTTAGATAGCTATTATTAGCTATAAATCAGAGAATTATACTTGAATCCTTCATGGATACTTGAGATTTATTCTCTTGGATGCTTTAGTTTCAAAGAGAAGCTAAAGCCGGTTGGTTTTGCTTGGTTTTAGCTTTCATGATTTGAGCTTTTTGGTTAAGACCTTGTCAGAGCAACAGAAACGGGCTCAGGAGCGAAGATCTATTTTCGCAAGTATAATCTATCATCTCAACATGAGATCGTCGTTTATACGCCGTTTAAAAGGCTTTCTTATGTGAGTATGTCATGCCTAAAAAAAAGTGCCTTTTTTATTGAAGCGAAGTATGGTTTTTGTTACTTTTGTATTGAAAACTGATTTAATGTTATGCGTTTTAATGTCAGATTTAATCTCAAAGCTCTTTTATCAAAATCCGGGGTTAAGTACACTGCCTATGGATTAATCTTTACTTCACTGTTTACTTACCTGCTTGTCATTGGCAAGATTGACTCGGTTGCTTACACTTCTTTGATTACCCTCTTCTTGCCTTCGTTGTTTATGGAGGATTCAGATGATTCAGAGAACAAAAATGACTCTTCTGTTGAAGAAGCTTGACAGGTAATGAAGAATAATTTATATTTACGAAGGACAAAAAAATAATGTTATGTCAGGGAAAAGAGAAATGTCGGTAAATATTGACAAGAGCATGTTGGAGGATTCAGTGGAAGACATGGATGATATTGTCATCGACGGTCTTGATGTGGAAGATGACTTTCAAGGGACGGAGGATGATGTAGAGGAGGATGGTTATTACCTTGATGAAGAGGAAGAAAGAGAAGTCTTAACAGATGAAGAGGGGGAATCATTGGATAAAGAAGAGGGGGAAGGTACCCCCCTCTCTTCTTTGTTTATAGAGTATTTGAAAGATAATGGTGTTGAAATACCTGAAGGTGTTTCAACATATGAAGATTTGGTTTATCATCTGCTGAACGAGCCTAAAGAAGAAGAGGTAGATGATGATGTGAAAATCATCAAAGAGATAGGACTTGACAATTATCTGCGTGAACATCTGTTCGGACAGAAAGAATTGACGGAGAAGATAGAGCAAATCAATTCTTTTGGGGAAGCCGAATTGTTGTATGAGTACTTCAGAACGCTTGGATATGATGAAGACAAGATAAACGACAAAGTCAACAGAATCTTGTCAAGAAGCAAGGATTATGTGGAGTCTTATGTGTCTGACGTAAAAGAAGAGCTTGTTTCAAGAGCAAAAAAAGAAGTAGAATCCACTGTCCGTGACCGTCTTGAAAAAATACTTTCGGAAACGAAAGAGCAAAGCAAAACTGTTGAAGAAGCATATGCTTCTTTTGTACAGGAGGTGGATAAGGTGTTACCTTCCTTTAACCGTTTCCTTGACTTTGAAGTAGATGATTCAAGAAAAAAAGAATTGAGACGTTTCGTGACGGAAATGAACGAACAAGGGTATACTCATTTTGAATCATTCGTTCAGCAACCTGAAAACCTTGTGAAGATGGCTTATATGGCTTTGTATTTTGATGATATCATCAATTCGGTGTACAAAAAAGGTTATATTGAAGCACAAAGGAAACTTTTGAAAGACACTACCGTACCTCAACAAGGGAAAGGTAATGGGAATAGAGGTAACTCATTGAACCTTAACGTAATGAACGAATATTAATTATATTTGTAACGAAAACTTGTATATATTATGAGAATAGCCAATCAGGTAATGGACCTTAACGGGGATAAGACCTTCACCAAGTCGGCGCTTAGCCGCTTCCTGAAAGAGTCTACTCCGTTACAGAACAAAACATTCCGTTTGTTCCCTCAGTTCTCACTTCAGTATCTCTTACAGTCGATGGGGCGTATCCATGAAATCAAATATGACGGTACCCCTTCATTGACTACCAACAACTCTTATCTTGAGTGGGAACTTGAAACGAATCATTACGACTTAATCCCCATTACCGGTGACTTTACCGGTAATGAGACTAATGTCGGGGCTAACGTACAGCCTTTCACCATCTGCTTTGCCCGCAAGTATTATTATCCTTTTGACCGTATCCGTCTTGAAAACGGCCAGATTTTAAGTGTGCTTGAGCCTGAGCCCGTACAAGTAGCCGCAAACAAATGGCGCTATACGGTTCGTCTTCAGACTAATGATCCTAACGAAGTAGTGGACGCACGCTATCTGGTTCCCGGTCGTATGACCAGCTTCATGTATTCGGACTTCCCTGAATTGTCCGTTCGCGGTTATATGCGTATGAGCGGCAAAAAAGAAAGACACCGTGAATACTTGAAAGTAGAGCGTGTGTCTTTCAGCATTTCAGGGCATGCTGCAAGCACTTACTATGTGGTTGAAGACGAAAACTCAAAAGGCAAACAATTCTATTTCCTGAACAAAGCGGAGAAAGAAGCGCTTGAGGAGCTGGCGTACAAGAAAGAGATGTATCTGATCTACGGTAAGTCAAGCGTGGATGAGACAGGCAAGTGTTATCAACAGGATGCACGCGGCTTTGACATCATATCCGGTAATGGTATCATCAACCAGATTGACCCCTCTTGCAAGGTGAACTACACCAAGTTGACCAAGCGCCTGTTGCAGGATATCATCACTGAGATGATATTAAAGTCCGGGCGTGACGCGCAGGATGGTGTTGAGATCATATTGATGACAGGCATCCACGGCTATAATCTGTTCCAGCGTCTGATGGAAGACAGCATGAAGCCGGGCACGGTGGTATATGAAAAACGCAACGGCGACAAGATTACGCTTGGCGGCAACTTCACCGAGTATATTTTCGGCAAAGGGCGTGTGATCCTTGCCCATAACTCGGTATTTGATGCTCCAAGCCTTGCTTCCGATGTGGACGAGAACGGTCATCGCCTGGAGTCGTACCGTATGCTCTTTATTGACAACTCCAAGTATGACGGGGAATACAATATTGCTACCTTTACCCGTAAAGGCCGTGCGTTGGTATATGGCGAGCTGTTGGGTCTTGGTGGCCGTGACGGTACCACCTCCGGTAAGATAGCGACCAGCGTGGACGGCAGTTCGTACCACTGGCTGAGTGAGATCGGAGTACGTATGCTGAACCCCTATTCTTCGTATATGCTTGAAAAAGTGATTGTTTGATTTTAAAAGATAGTATATATGACTTTGATTAAAGAGTCTCCCGGTAAAACGTATATAGGGACGCAAGAATATACCGATGAGTTTGGCAACAAGTTAACCAAGGTGGTTCTCCGCGTGAAAGACAAGAAGTATTCCGGGAGGGTGTTCCGTGTGTACCCGGTGATGGATCGTTCCGGGCGGCTGCTGAAAGACCAGCCGGACATACCGGAAGCAGAGCGTCCCAAGTATTTGTATGTAGTGGATAACGAGACCAATGTTGCCATATGGGATGGGTATACCCTGAATTTGGAAGATCCGAAAGACAATATAACGTGGGGTTGGCTACGTCACTGCACCCATATCATAGCTCCGTCGAAAGAGGAAGCACGGCGTAATGCCCGGTGTATCTTTTATGTAGAGAACACCGTAGAAGAAGCTAAGAAGACGGTAAGCATGGAACGCCTGATCATAGAGTATAAGTCCAAGATCTTCAGGCTTGATGAGAAAGAGCAGCGCGACTTGTTGCGTTGTGCGAATGAGTTCATCGAGGACAAGACGAAAGAAGAGGTGGAAGCCTTGTTGTTAAAACGCATCGATGAAGAAGTAGAGCAGAAGATCGTAGACAAGCCGGGCACCGTCACTTTCTATTTAAACAACCCTGACCAGCGCCGTCGCCGTATCCTTGCTTTACGCCTGATTGAAGCCGGCAAGATCGTCCATGACCGCGGTATGTATTTCGCTGCGGGCGAAGCTATCGCTTCTTCATTGGATGAGCTGATGAAGTTCCTTGCCGACCCTAAACGGCGCCATATGGTGGAGCTATGGATGCAAGAGATATACGGATCGGCGGAGATGGAGGAAGCCCCGGAGGCAGAGTCAGATACTCCCGCCGTGGAGTCTAAGACTAAAAGTAAATCGAAATCATAATTTAAAAGATAGCGGTTGGTATGGACAGCTTACAGTTATATGAGCGTTTCTTAATGGACATAGACAAATACCAGACTGCGGTTGCCGACATAGAGGAATTCAACCGTTATGCGGCCCGTGGTTTGGATGAGTTCATTGCCAACCGCTATGCTGAGTTTGAGATGGTACAAAAGCGTACGGACGACTTGCGTTTGTTTGTGCGCCAGGCAACCCTGACACGGACATCGCAGTCCGTCCCTTTTGTACTTCCGGACGATTACCGTCATATGTTACTTGTGACGGCTACAAGTCCGGGTGACGGGTGCCGCCCTGATTATAACGTCGTATTGAAGAAATATACGGCGGATATCAAAGGGTACGGCACCTTTAATTATTATTATATGCCGTCGGAAGATAATCGCTTCTATCAGATCATAGAAGACAGGCTGATTATCATGCCTGACGACCTGTTGTCTGTCTATATAGAATACATACACCAGCCGGTGGGCTTCTTCATAGACCCGTCTACGTTTCAACCCAATGGGTATGAACTGCCTGACCCGGTGTGTGAACAGATATTGCAGATTATGACAAGACAATACAGGGGCGATGTCTTTGAATCGGCATACCAGATATCGGTTAATGAAACTCAGTTAAAAAAGAATTAAGTACGGAAAACCTCATAAGTTATGATATTTCAAGTAGAAAAGTACCTTGTCGTAAATGACGACTCTCAACTAAGGGTCTTCTTCTATAATAACGCCGGCGCTCAGATTACCACCTTCAATAATCCTGACGACCGGGTGTACATGGAAGGATTCGCCGAATTCAAGAAGAAAGAGATTGAGTGGCACGTCATAGACGACTACCAAGCCCCGTTGCCGGAGATCATAGAGATCGATTTCTCTTCCGCTCCGGTCAACCTTGGAGATGAGTATATCGTCACGGTGAAGCTCTTCAATCTCCATTTCTGGACTGCCGAACAGGAACCTGTGGGTCACTATTGGCGTACTAACTTCGTCGTAGACACAAGCGTGACTACCGTAGCGCAGCTGGTGAGCCGTCTGGCTGACCATATCAATTACGACGGGGTGTATAGCGACAAGCCGCCATTTACGGCTACCGCTGCCGGTAACGTATTGCGTATTACTACCAAGCCCGGCGTGAAAGCTACCGTAGGCGTTGAGCGCCCGGATAATGTAGCACCTCTCCCTGTCACCATCGTGCAGCGTGCTGATGAGGGTAAAGGGACGTACGACATCGTGGCACGCCTTGTTAACGAAAAAGAGCGCAAGCCTTTGCAGCCTTCTTATGAATGGCATAACTCCCCCATCAAAGGGAACAAATACAAGACTTATGTGTGGAAGGTGCGCAAGCCCTATCCCGACATCATCGGAGGGCATACGCTCCCCGGCGAGTCTCATGACCATTCAAACACCTTCTTTGTCTTCGTGAATACTGAGCTCACCCCGCTCATCACGGAACTTGATAAAGTAGTGCCATAGGTATTAGCTTGGGTTTTAAAAAGGATCATTAAGCAGGGGATTCGCTTTGCGGTTTCCCTGCTTTTTCTTATTTTAGAAGTGAAATAGACAGCTCATGGCTACGTTAAGACAGATAGCCTCCATCGTCCAGAACTCTATAAGCGGAGGACGTGGTGTCACCAACGAAAGGCTCCCCTTCAACCAGATTGTCGACGAGGTGGTATTTACTTATGCCCGCATAGCGGACGAATACTACCGTCAAGGAGCATTTACCGTGGAGGAATACAATCAATTCTTTATGAGGGTGGATTGTGTTCCCGTGGAGTGTAAGCCTGCATGGGAGTGCTGTGACGGTCTCTCTTCCGATGAGAAAGTATTGGTGGCTGCCATCCCTAATACCAAACGCATACGCTGGGTAGGGACCGTGGATAATAAGCATACGTTCCCCTTGGTGATTGGCAGTGCGGGGCGTCATTACGGGCATTCACGCTTTATGAAGAAGAGCTATGCGTGGCTGGTGAACAGCAACCGGCTGGTGATCATGAATCCCCCAACCCCTTCGTTGAAGGTAATAGCCATAGAGGCGTTCTTTGAAGACCCGCGTAGGTTGACTTTTGAATGCTGCCCGGGTGGTATAGATACTGAATTGCCTGCCCCCAATAAGTTCATAGACCTGATTACCGGCAAGCTGATTGAGAGCTATATAAGACAGCTGGGAGCCGTCCCCTCTGTCAATCAGCCCAACACTCAAACCGATCAGATATGAAAGTGAGGGAAGTGATGCGTATCATACACTGGGCAGGAGATATATCTGTATTTAAGCTGCAAGGGAACGTCCCCGGGCGTGATAAGAAGTCATTATATGGATTCCCGGTACTCAGAGGGTATCACCTGCTGCCCGCTTTCCTGTGGCGTACTTTCACTTGGGGATTCAAGAAGAAAGAGAAAAAATACAAGCTCCTGAAGGTGATTGGCGACTTTATAGGGAAAGCCATCGCTTATATCTTGTTCGTCAAAGTCAAGCCTGTCAGGATGTGGGGGATTGAAATCATACCATGCCGGATGAACTACTATGAAATCAAACAGAATATACGGTTTGATTTGGATATAAGTAAGAAACAGCTGATGGCACTGGATTATCAGGTGCCTGTCGGTTTGATACGCAGGGTATCAAATAAAAAGAAAGTGTTGGCATACATATACCCTTCAAAGAGGTATGTGACAGCGTTCATTGCTAACATGTATATGCTTAACGGAGAAAGCTATGCTGAAAGCAACTCAAAATAACCTTAGGTGGGTGTCGTATAAGGTAGTCATACAGCGCCTGTATGACGAATATATGATACAGGATCTGCCGGAGCATGTCGTATTGCAACACATATGGGACTGCCTTGACGTCATTGGGGGACTGGGTGTCTCCCGGTATCTTGCAGTAGTGAAGATAGAGGATCATAAGTTTTACCTCCCTTGTAACCTCTTCGATATCATCTCTTTGACACGCAAGATAGATAACCGGCCGGCCCCGCCCCATCCATGGGAAATGACTTTCAGCGAATATGGCAATATGGAGAGGACGGCATTGGAACGCCGCCATTTCAAAGGGGAATACCAAGACAACTATGTAAATATACCGCGCGGAGAGCGTGTCGATTACATCATAGATGATTCGTTCTATGATGAGAGAGGGTATTATGCAAAGACGAATGTAACCGGCATAGAGGCTTATCTTGAATATTCAGGATTGAAGCTTGATGAAGAAGGGTACCCTTTGATAGCTGAGAGCCACGTTCCGGCAGTGCTTGCTTATGTAGCTTACCGCTATGATTATGCCCGGTTCAGGGCTAAGATGCTGGAACCAGCTATCTATCAAGAGTCATACAGACAGTGGGAGATGGCTAAACAAGAAGCTATGCGTGGGCGGTTTAACAGGAATGAACTGGATAAAGCGCTTAAAGTACTGTATAGTTATAATAGAAATAACTACTGGGGTATATGAAGAACGAACAGTTTGTCAATAGATTCAATAAAGGGATGGTGAAGGACGGACACCCTTCATTGCAACCTAATGACTCTTACCGCCATGCCGAAAACATACATGCCATCAATTTCGACGGTGAGAGTTTTATAGTCACCTCCGCCTTAGGTAATGAGCTTCGTTCTTCGCTCACCCGTGGCTTTCATGTCATAGGCCATGCCGAAGTGGGGGGGGTGTCCTACCTGCTGTCTTATAACCCCGACACCAACCGGACGGAGTTGGGTATGTTCCCCTCTTTTGAAATAAATAATGACTTGCCGCAAGCCGGCATCGCCGATCCGGTAAGCAAGCGCAGGAATATAGTGTATGAATATAAGCCTCTATATAACTTCAATAATTCTGGTGTAAGGGCACCGTTCCGTACCGGCCAGCTGGGGTATGACCATACCCCCGTGAAGATGATAGGACGCATAGACTATGACAATTCGGTCATACTGTATATGACCGACGGTAAAAGGCCTGTTTATAGGGTTAATACCGGCGTCCGTGTCTTTGAAGATTATATGCAGCTTAATGCCATCAGTTATGATGAAGCTTCATTGAAAGACATCGCTACGCTTGTCGGCTTCCCCGACTCCCTGCCTGTCATTGACTTTTTAAGACATGAGGATGGACGTCTCCCCTATGGCCGGTATATCTACCATATCTATTACCGTACAAGAGACGGCTTGGATACGCCTGTGTTGGCTTCCTCTTCATGGGTAGATGTGATATTGGACGGCACGTCGGACCGTAGCCCGCGCTATGAGAACACCAAATATGAGAATACCGGCTTGTATGACAGTTATACAAGCAATAAATCAAATGTACTTCAGATATCAAACCTTGATAACCAGTTTGATTATGTGAGGGTAGTTGTGGAATATATAAGAGATAACGGTGAGCGCCATTATTATGAGATAGACAAAGATTACCCTATACAAGGATCATCGGTTACTATTGAACATACGTATATAGAAAACAAGATAGACGCCTCTCAGGACGTAATCAATGAAGTGAGAAGCAACATATACACATGCGTGGATATGACGGAAGGCTTTGGCCGCCTTCTGCTTGCCAATATTAAGTCAGACATGGATGTAGATATAGACGCTGATTTGAGGGCATTCGCTAAGACCATACAAGTAGAGTTTGTGCCTCAGGCGTCAGAACAAGTCTTCTTTTACGGTAAGGGCTATACCAAAGGCGTAGATATACATAACCCCTACGGTTTAATAAAAAATACTTTTAATATCAGCAAAGAGACATTCGCAGCCTATGGCTATTGGTCTAATCCATACAATATATATTATGATGTAGGCTACTTCCCCGGCGAATGCTATTCATTTGCAATAGAATTCGTATTGAGAGGGGGAATCAGGACCCAGGCATATAATATAGGTGAGTTCTGGGTACCTGATCAGTTCGTGAGGGTATTGAATGCCGGACAAGCCGGGGTCTATAATTATAAAGTCAAATTCTCCGTTCCTGTACTCCCGGCATCTTTAAGGGATAAAGTGATTGCATTCCGTTTCCTGCGTAGTGAACGGAATGCTTATAAAGAATATGTAGGGGTATGTGTTAATATGTATGGATTTGTGGAGGGAAGCGATCAGTTCAATGAACACCTTGCATACAGGCTGGACAGCAATGGTGCCCCTTTAAATTTGCCTGATAAAGCAGGATATACCAAGCTTCAAAACCCTTCTTGGGGACCTGTGAGAAAGTATGATTGGGATGAACGCGTAAATGATGATAAGATAAAAGGGATCCCTTTCAAGTATTACCCCGTCCCTTTTGGTAACTTCCGCATGTATGGCGAACAGGAGGAGTCGACAGACAACCATCTCTATGAACAGTCTATCATGGGATTCTTCGCTTCTAAGCATCTGGCTTTTTATAGCCCGGACTTATTGATGGATATAAGGGAGCGGAACAATGAGCGCTTTTATTTTCATAAGATAGGGTATGTGGATGCGTATCCCTTCTCTTTCACTACCATAATAGGAGGAGATCGCGATGCTTGGGTGAATGCAGCCGTAAGTCCCCTTGACTATTTCCATGCACCCCCTAATTCATTGGCATCCGCCTCTCCTGCCCCTTATTCCGTCATGCTGGCACTGCATTATGAAGGAGATAACGCCCCTAACCCTCTGGATATGGGTGCCGCCATGCTGACAAAAGCTACGGATAAGGGTACAAGGATTGTGTTTTATGATGGAGGCAGTTCGGCGTGGGGTGCTGTTTACATGAGGGAAGAGAATCCGTACGTATGGAGTAAATACTACTCAATCCCCTCTTTGTCCGGAACTCCCGCCGTGGAGCCCGGCTTTAACACACCTACACATTACTTTACCGACGTGTATGAAAACAAGTATAAGTGTCACTTCAAAAACAACTACTATGACGTTTATAGTCTTCAAGGGATAGCACCGGCAAACAAGGCTCATAGTATCTTTGGGCGCCATTTCGCTAATGCCATAGGACCCTTTGACGGAGCTTCTATGTTCTTAGGCTTGGATAACTCATTCACCGATGGGTCTGATGGCTATTCAAGGGCTGAATACAATGCGTTGCAAGGGCTTGTCGGCTTCCTTTCACGGTTCAGTGAGCGGCCTCAGGCTTCTGAACTGTATCCTGTCGAAGAAGTGCGGCAGTATAAATACATAAGTCAGTGGCATGAGCCTGAGTTGACTCCTGTCTTTTACACGGAAGGGATGGGTGACTGTTATCAAGGTGTATTCAGGTATAAGGTATATGAGCAGAAGGGTACGTCTAATATGCAATACATAACGATGATGTTACCCATGTCATTCAACCCTTATGCCAGATATATTGACGTAGTGAATAATAAGGTGGCTGCCACCCATTTAAGACCGGAAAAAGATAGCGATAAAGAAGTGGTAACCCCACTGCCCGGCTTGGGCAACGGGTATGACATGAAGATAGGTAAAAGCATGTATGAGCTGATAGGGGCAAGCGAACCTGTGTCTCTGTTCAGGAACCATGCAAGCGTCTTGTTCAATCTATTCTATCCTAACGTTTATGATTACTACACTTCTTCAAGCTATCCCGTACGTGTGATGTACAGTGCCCGTCAGGTGCAATCAAGCCCAGTAGATAACTACCGTGTATTTCGTGCCGTCGATTATCAAGATTATGATTACTCCATGGGGGAAGCTACGGCTATCAGGATGTGGGGAGACAAGTTAGTTCTTGTTCAGGAGCATGGCGTATCGGTTCTGCCTTTCGATGAGAAAGTGCTACTTGAAGATGGGGATATATTCATAGGAGGCTCCTCTGGTCTTGCCCCTTATCAACAGGTGATATCGCGCCAGTATGGCTCACAATTCAGAGATTCGGTATTGGTGAATGAGACCGGCGTTTACGGTGTGGACTGGGATAAAAGGGACATCTGGTGTTTGCGTGGTGACGGCTTCAAACTGTTGGGTAGACATAAGATCTTTTCGTACCTGATGGATGCGGCAAGGGTAGGGGCAGAAAGCTGCGACCCGCTAAGGACGAAGCGTATATTTACTGCATATGACCCACGGTACCGCTATGTATACTTCTGCTTTCAAATGGTACGTGAAAACGACAGGAAAGAGCAGTTTACGCTTGCTTACAGTGAGGAGCTGGATGCGTGGGTCGGCTTCTTCTCATTCATACCGGCAGCTGTCATACCACTGCGTGAAGACCTGTATAGTATAAATTATGATATAGATCAAGAAGGGATATGGTATCATTACTCAACCAGGGAGGAAGTGCCGGACTTGCAGGCATCCATAGCTAATTTCTATGGGCAACAACACGATGTTGTGATCCGTTTCATAGTGAACCCTGACCAGTTCATACAGAAAGTGTATGACACCCTCACTATCGTTAGCAACAAAGCTTATCCTGTACGTACGATATACAGGATAACGGATGATGAAGGAAATGTGATTGAGACTGATTTATTGTATAATGACGGTGTCCCTCAGAAACTTAATGTACTGACTAACAGGTTTAAATATCGTGAAAATATTGTATATTCGTCTATACCCAAGACACCTACAAGGTGCAGGCAGAGGGACAAGTGGCTGGATGTGGAAATACATTATCGTGCGTCTTGGCTTGAATTGCAACATATAATCACCGGGTACAGAAAATCAATGGTTTAATTCAAAATAGATAAGAGTTATGTTCAAAGTGAAATTTCTTCAAAGAGGCGATAACTTTAAAGACTACTCTTATGTAGGCTCTGAACGTAATGTAGTGAAGGAGAACCCCGTCGATATAGAAGGGGCGGAAGGTAAGTTTAGAAAGAAGGGCGACCCTGATACCGTAAAGGAAGGTAACTTGCAAAATGCGGTAACCGGCGATGATCGCTATTATAAGGTCGTCTCCATAGATGAGCTAAACAAGTATGCACGGAGCGATCTTCAACCCTTATGGGTAAATGAAAAAGAAGGGGTGGCGGTGCTTGCCAAGCCGGAAGTGTACGAAGAGTTTACCCGTTTCTATGATGAGTTCAGGAAAAATAAAGGAGTAGACAAGGGGGTCGAATTCACTGAGTTTATAGTGAATTATGGGAACAAATACAAAGTGAAGCCCGATGTGATGGCTGCGGTAAACAATATCTTTGATATAGCTTCTTCAACTAATACGGGTACACAAGAAAATACTACTCCCTATTCCTATAAGGATGGGAAATATTATGCGGACACTTCTTATTCAGGGAGAACCGGCCGGCAGACTATTGCCGCTCATAGGGAGGAGGTGACCCCTACTAATATGGATAACAGGCCTGAATTGCCTGACCAGTTTAAAGATATATTTTCGCGTTTCTCTTCGGATGAAGAGAGACGACAGTTTTTTGAAAGCAACTACTCCGCTTATGTGTCACGTAACCCGGCATTGAGGGATTTAATGGATAGAGCACGTCGTTACGGACTTACAAGGGATGGGTTAGATAGCGCAAAGAGGAGATATATAGAAGAACATAAAATCAGTGAGAAAGACTTATCCAACCCGGATATCAAGTTCACATTGGATATGTTTGACCTCATCGGTCATGTGTATGGTGCCGTGGATTCCGGGGATAGTGAGAAAGAACGCTATACCGGGTGGCAATATATCCCGGGAACCGCTTCTGAATATAAAAGCACTCAGAAAAAATCTAAAGGTGGAATGATGACTTATAAACAGTATCTGAAATTCAAGAAGGGAGGCAAGATCCCTATGTTCCAAGCCGGTGGCATGACGCCGGCTGAGCCCATGGAGGCACCCGGTGCGCCGGAGGCAGCAGAGGTAGAAGGTGGTGAGCGTATCTTCAGTCAGGAAGATACGGCACAGATCGTTCAGATGGTACAACAGATATTACAGACACAAGACCAACAACAGCAGGCAGAGATGCTACTGCAGCTTGGTTTGTTTGTGGTTGAGACTGTTGTGAAGCATATGCAACAAGGGACTGAGATGACCGAAACGGATGCGCCACAAGAGCAAGCGGCGCTTGAAGGCGGCGCCCCCGCTGGACAGCCCATGATGAAAAAAGGGGGTAAGATGACGTATAATAAAAGTGTAATGGATGAGTATTGATTATGTTTAGCGTACAGGGATATAAGCGGAACAGCCCGGACAGGGATAAGCCTTATAACATCATAAAAGGGGGCCGTATTACGATGCAGGATGTTCCCCACCCCGTCATCGCCTTCCCGGTGAAGGGGGGCAAGATAGCGGGTGAGCCCAAGATGATGGAGCCGGGACAAGAGTATGACTTTGGTCAGGTAGATGCCGTAATAGAGATACCTTTGGTAGAAGGCATGTCCGAAGAGCATGTGAAGCAGGCGCTTGGGATGGCCATGGAAGAGATGGGGGTGGCAGTGCCTGCTGCCCAGACGGGTACAAAGCTTGAACAGCAAGGGGGCTTAACTAACACTTTTAATAAGTTCCAGAAAAAGATGAGTGAACCCCTTAAACTATTTGGGCAGGAAACGCAGATGACAAAGGGGGATGCCGTAGCTATGGGTGGTAACATGCTGCTTAACGCAGGCACTAACTTAGTCATGTCCCATATGGGAAGGAAAGCGAAGAAAGAACAGGATAAGTTATATAACGCACGCAGCATGTATCAGAACGCAGTGAACCAGACTAATATGTATATGCAGGGGCTGGCTACTTATGCCAAGAAGGGGGGCAAGCTGGGATGCAGGGTGTGGAAGCGGCAAAGAGGAGGTACGGCCGACACGATAGATGGTGTTGCCGGCATGGTCGGTGGCGCTGTTTCTGCGGCAGGAGCGATCCTGCCGCCACCACTGGGCACGCTCGCATCGGCTGCCGGGGCGGGGGTGAAGGCGATAGGCTCTACGGTAGCTTCAGTCATAAGACATAAAGAAGCTATCGATAAGATGAAGAAAGAGACAAGGAAATACCTGAATATGAACAAGACTACGCAACAGCGTCTGTCTGCTTTGATGAACAGGAATCAGAGCTTGATGATATGAAGATAAAGTATATAACGGATTATAGTGACGGAGGTATCGTCTTAGGCAAATCTCATGAGGAAGGAGGTGTCCCTACATATGCAAAAGGGCGGCTTATCGCAGAAATAGAGGGCGGTGAGCTTATATTGCCTTCAGACGTATCCAAAAGGGTAGATGCCCTTGTTGCCCGTTATTTGGAGGAAGAAGATGAAGGTGTATTGAAGCAGATAGGCATCGAAGTCTATTCTGCAGTAAGGGACATCTTAAACAAGATGCCTCTCTCGCTGAAAGAAAGGATGAAAAAAGGTAAAACACGAAAAATAAAAGAGTCATGATACGTAGACCTCTTTTAAAGATAAACAAAGCTCAATCCGGGATGCAGTTCCCTGCTTTTAATTTTGATATAAAGAAGATTGTGTACCCGGCTTCTTATGTAGAAGCAAAACAGCTCCTGTTTGAAAGGTTTGGGGAAGCCGGTAATAAACCAGCCGCCTCCGCTAAGCCCCTCCCTAAGATGCCGTCCAAAGATGCATCTTCTTTACTTGATTTCTCTTCTAAGTTCAAACAGAAGTTTAAGGATATCTCACAGTTTGGTTTGCCGGCTTACACTCCGTCGCAAGAGACTGCCGCCTCCTCTAAGCCCCTCCCTAAGATGCCGTCCAAAGATGCATCTTCTTTACTTGATTTCTCTTCTAAGTTCAAACAGAAGTTTAAGGATATCTCACAGTTTAATTTGCCGGCTTACACTCCGTCGCAAGAGACTGCTGCCTCCTCTAAGCCCCTCCCTAAGATGCCGTCCAAAGATGCATCTTCTTTACTTGATTTCTCTTCTAAGTTCAAACAGAAGTTTAAGGATATCTCACAGTTTAATTTGCCGGCTTACACTCCGTCGCAAGAGACTGCTGCCTCCTCAACATTATCAGACAAGGCAAAAGCAGAACAATTGATTAATGAAGCTTTTGCAAAAAAGAAACAACATGATGCCTTGTCTTACATAAATGCAAGCATCAATTCGCTTGTGAACCAGATCACAAGTAACAGTATCGGGCTGAAGCCAACTCCGGTGCAGAATGTGCCACCTCCCAAGTTCGCAAGGACTTACCTGAGGCAGAAACCCAGCGGACATACGGCTACCACCCTTGCTTTCATGAGTAGAAACTTGGGTAATATGGGTATGGATGCTGCCCGTTTGAAATCGATTATGAATGAGGGGGCTAAGCGTGATTATGAGGTAGAACAGGCAAATATGGAGATTGCCCAGAAGACAGCTCAGTTTAATGATGATAAATTGAATGCTTACTTGCAAAACATGACGGCTGCGGCAAACCAAGCAGCCGCCAGCGATGTGAATAAGTTTAATGAATTATCTTTGAATAAATACCAACAGGCAGCGAATGCATACAATATGGCTGAGCAAGTGAAAGCACAGTCACTAAGTGAACTGTATAATAAATTCCCTGAACTCAAACAGCGTATAGAGTTGATGCTTGCCGATGCGATGCGTAAGGCGCGGTCTGTCGTTGATATAGACAGGGAAATTACAGATACTGGCTATGGTACTGAAAAAAAGAAAGAAAGAAAGTCTAAGAAAGAGGAATGACCGGTTCCCGCGTGTCATGTATAAGATGCAGCGCGGTGGCGTGGTGCCCCCCGGCTTTGGGGTACAATCAACGCCGGTTACTTATTATTCCCCAATAAAACCAGATATAGTATCTGCTGATAAGCTTGCCATGCTGGATTATACCCCCACCCCCAGTTTTAACTTTAGTGTGGAGGTAGGGGAATCGCTTGGTATACAAAATACGGCGATATCGGCTAAGGTAAGCCTTATCAAAAAGGAAGCACAGAAGCTATCTCAGATGTATAGCTCAGGGCAGATATCTGAAGAAGAGTATAATCAAGGGATTAAGATAATCAGCAATGAGCTTGATAAGCTCGACTATGCGCTGGATCCTAAATTAAGTATGGATTATGAGCGCTTGAAATCGATGGAGGAGACCCTGAAGGGTCGTGATGGGGTTATGGTGAAAGGGTCCGCTTTTGTTGGTGATCCGCGCGAATGGTTACGCACGTACAATGGCGATATATTGTCAACGCCTGAGTTCATGCTATATGGTATTGAATTTGACCCGGAAAGACTGACTACCGATATAGGGCGAAGGACAGTGGTGCATGCGGAACCGGATGAAGCCAATAAGACCTTCTTAGAATATGCCATGAATGCTGGCTCCAATGAGTTTAAAAACAGGGTATCAAAAGACCTGTTTTTGACGAATGAGGGCAAGCTGTCCGAGCTTGGACTCCCGTATATAACCGACATGAGCCAGTATATCGTAGACCTGTATTATTATCAGACTTACAGGGAGGCGTCAGGTAGTGGGAGTAAGAGTAATTATAATCAGATTGACGCTGCGGCTAAACTATTCAGTGAATTCAATAATGACGCAACTAAGGCTTATTTCTATAAGAAAGGGGCGGAACGTGCTGAGGCTGAGTTGCAGAAGTTATTTAATCAAGATGCAAGGCAAGGGCTTACCCTCGTGGATGTCTCAGCGAATAAGATAGTGGTGGATAAAGCCAACCTGCTGGCAAGAAGGGATAGTTTATTGTCGTCAATCAAAGCCGCTGATGCGGAAATAGCTGAGCTTGTAAAGAACAAGGCAAAGGAGAGTGAAATCAATAAAGTAGTTAAGAGGAAAGAGGAATTTCAAAAGGCGTTAAAGGAAGTAGATAATTCAATTAAAAGACTTGATGAACAGGAAGAGACCGCGAATAATATATTGCAGTCTCTTATGGCAGAGGTGCCGGAGGTATCCCGGCTTGGACCCGATTTCACCGAAGCATTCATGGCCGCATTCAATATGGGGTTGATTGATTATGAGTACGATGAGAAATCAGGGGAATATATATTCGATAAGAACAGGGCATTGGAAGCTATTAAAGCCTTGATGATAGCAAACCAAATGGAGGTGTCGGCTATCATCAACACCCCGGGTGGAATATCTATGATTACGCGTGCAGGTAACTATGCAAGCATAGCTACTTCACAACAGGCTTTGGAGATGATATCCAAAAAGTATGGGGTGGACTATAATACCTTTAAAGCCGCTTCAAACGCCTTATATAATACGTTTAACAGGTATGCAGCGTATATGGCTAATGAAGCGCATAAAGAGTTTGGAGCATACAGAAGTGCTGTGATGCGCTCCGCTTCGTCTGAGAGCTTCTATGAATGGGAAGTGGATGACGGATTCTTGAAGCCTGATAATACGGTCGGATCTCAAAAGATGAAGATGGACCTTATGAAAGACTTCCCTGCGTTTGCCATGGCTAACCCCAAAGATGCTAAGGACAGGGTAGAACAGATGGGAGGTACCGTGGACTCCAAGAGCTATCAAAAGAAGATAGGGGATGGGCTCGTTCAGGAAGTGAACTTCAATACATACAGTACAGGGCATTCTTCAGATATGAAGTTCAGCCTGCCTAAGACAGCCCGCGTGACAAGCAATAGCGCTGGGATCCTCCTGTCTATAGGGGATAATGTGAAAATTATCTTAGCCCCCACGGAAGGAAATGCCTATCAGCTTGAAGATATCGTGAAAGGGGGGTCTGTCGTAGCCGGGATAAATGAGAATGAATATAAGGCTAAGAGCTTCACTACAGTACACAAAAACGTAATAGGCAAGGGAGAAGACGGTAAAAGCCAAGTAGTCAATACTGAAACAAAACTGTACTTTGACGTAGGTAACTTAAAGCCGGACAAGATTGAAGTAGACAAAGAAAGCGGAGTCGTTAAAATAAATGATCTTGAGTTCAGGGTAATAGACCCCGGAGCTAACATATCCGGATCGCCTATTGACTATCTGGACACGAAGCTAAAGCAAGCAAAAGAGAACAAGTCTATAGTGTCCGTCGGTGTGAATGCACCACATGTTAAGATGAGCGATTACGACGTAGCTGACACCTTCCAAGCGATCGGATCCGAAGTGCAAGGGGGCATGGAACAGCCTGTACCTGCTAACGAGCGTGGAGGGACAATCGCGTCCAACGCCTTCGATGATATAATAGAGATGCTGAAATAGCATGATTCCCCCAGTTATTTAGATCCTATTGTTTTTTATGTTTAAAGTCAGTATATTGCTTCTTAATAAAAGGATAGCAATATGCTGACTCCCCCTTATAAGTTTCTTTTCCAGCAAGATAATACGGATGTGGTCTCAGGTGCCGGCTCCACAGACCAGTCTTCTCCTCAGGATAATGGGGGGAATGACCCGGCTATAATGAATATTGCGGCCAGTGGTATGGCTAAGCTGCAGTCAGGGTTGCCGGTGGAGTTGTCTGAGGAAGAAGAGACCGCTATCATGACTTCTTCGGACATGATACCTGACCCTAAGTTGCGCAGCGAGGTGCAGGATTTCTATAAAAAAAGGATTGCGGAGCATAAGCAGTTTGTAGGGGCGGTCAAGCAGGCGGCGCCTGTTTTTTATATCAATGACAGGAGATTCAGGGATTCGGTCAGCGGGGCGTTGACGGTAGCTACTACCGGACGCCAAATTTACGGTACACTTGGGAATATATTATCCGCTACAGGGAAGACATTCACCCCTATTTTTGATTCCCCGCAGACACAGTTCGCTTACTACAACAGTGAGCAAACACTCAATACCGTAGCCCCCATCATAGCCGGGGTGGATATGGATGGCATCCATGCGGTGCGTACAGGGCTGAATCATGAAATCATAGCTCCTATAGCGGAATACAACAGTGTATATAATCTTGGCAAACTGTATGTGGGGAGGCCTGATACAGGGAGCGGGGAAGACGTCACTTTCACTGACAAGATGGTGAAAGCCGGGGCTGACCAGCTCTTGTTGGGCGGCGGTAATACACTTATAGAAGAGGCATGGAAGGCTGCCGAAGATGCAGGGTACTCAAAAGATGAAGTAAAGAGTATCCTGTTAAGACGTGATGACAAGGGTGCTTATCTTGACCTGAGAGACCTCCCCTTCGATGAGCGTCGTGGCAAATTCATGGAGTCGTTGCAAACAAGGATAGACGACAAGGTGTCCGATGCGGTAGGTATCTTTGATTTCAGCCAAGATTATTCCGATGAGGAACGCAGCTTCATGGCTGATAACGGTTTGGTGTTTGAGTATGACCCTGAGAAAAAGCGCTTCTATACCAAGAGCGTCCTCATGACAATGGGTGATGCCTATGATTACTCTATGAAGTATGGGGGTGCTTCTTTGTACAGACGGCTGATGACCCCGGGTGACCTTGTCGAATTCAATGAATATGCCACAAAGAATTTTTTCAATCGCTTCGGAAGTGCTTTTGTCAACTCAGCCGAGACATTATTGAATACGGTATGGGTAGCGAAATGGAATAAACTGAGCCAGTCATCCGTAAAGAAAGAGCTTGAGAAGCGTTTTGAGGAGTCGCGCGCTATCTTTGAAAAGAGACGCCGGGAAGATCCTGTCTTCGCAGAAGAATACAAGTCATTTGAAGAGTTTGAGCGTGACCAGCGCGACTTGCTGGTTAAGATTGCGACGGCGGATAACTCACTGTATTACAGTGAGACTCATCATACCTTGTCTTGGTATCAGGGGGCCAAGCTGGGCGAGCTGTCAGGTGACCTGACCGCCCAGATCGCGCTGACACTACCCCTTACTGCCGGGGCAGGTGCCATAGTAAGGGGGGCCGGTGTCTTAGGTGCCCGTGTCTTGGCTTCTTCGCCCAAGATAGCCCGGTTATTGGGTTTTGGCACACAGACAGGCGCACGCCTCTTCCAGAGAGCCTCTGAGGTGGCGTCGAAGACATCCAAGATCTCTTCCCGGATGGCACGTTCCGTAATCGGGCGGCGTCTGGCAAGCGCTTATGCTTTCAGTGCTTCTTATATGAAGAAGTATGGAGCACAGGTGCTATTAAACCCCGGTGCTTACGTAGGAGGCTTATATGCTGAACACCTGTCATACGTTGAAGCACGGGAGAAGGGGTTGAATGTAGATGCGGCTTCAACATACGCTGACTTCGCTTTCTATGGGGCATGGTTGACCGAAGCGACCATGGGGTTGGTGTCAAGCATGTCCGGCAAGATGCTGGGGTTGGCGGGGCGTGAGGCAGATGAGTTCGTGGATGCTTTCAGGAAGGAATTGACAAACAGCATAGGTTCGATACTGGAGCGTCCGTCAGCGAAGGCATTAGCTACCGGTGCGGGTAAGAGTCTTTCGAAAAAGCTCGTAGGTGGTATTGGTACAGGCGTCGGTGCTGTAGGCCGCTTCGCAGGGAAGATGTATGGCGGCTATTCCAAGTTCATGGAGAAATACTTCCTGACTAACGTAATCAAAGAGTCGATAGAAGAGGGGGCTCAGGAGACGGTAGAGGAATTCGTCAATATGCTTGGCGGGGAATATACCGAAATGAAGTATGGGTTAAGTGACTCTACCTTCGTTTATGACCCTGATATGCTCTTTACTGAGGTATTCCTTGCTACGGCTCTTGGTTCATTGCACGTGTCTGCCCTTTCCGCCGGGCTGCATACACTACGTAACCGCCGGTCTTGGGGATACAATGTAAGTAAGGATGCACAGGGCAACCTCACTTCAATGCTTGTCAAGTATGTGGTAGAGGGGAAACAGAAGGCTTTGTATGACGTGATCGGTGAGTTCTCAAAGAACAAAATGATTGGCGTATATAATAAGAAATATGCCTTGCCTGCAAGCTTGCGCGGCAAAGCAGAAGATATGTCCAAGTTCTTTGAAGCTATGATGACGCAGCAGGTGCGTATCATAGAAGAGGAAGTGAAGCGTGAAAAAGAAAGATATAAAAAGCTCAACCTTACCAAAGCTGAGATTGCGGATAAGGTATTTGAGACCGTCAGCAACAGGCTTAAAAAGAGAACGGAGTCTATCACAGAAAAGTCTTTATTTAAGCTGAATGAAGAGGAGTTAAAGCAAGAAGATGGGCGTCTTGAACAAGCAAGAGCTGATCTGCGACAAGCGATAGACTCGGGTGACTTGGTGAGAGCCGTATTACTGAATAACGTATTAGCTAATGAAGAGCTTGCCTACTCAGAACTAAACCTTGCAAACAGTATCGTTGCCCTTTCTGAACGCAAACAGAAGAAAGAGGGCGAAGAGCGTACCGTAGTAGTCGAGCATGTTTATTCATTCAAAGGCAAAGACTACGTACTCAATCCCCTCACTCAGACTTGGGAAGACTATGACCCATCCCGTCACAAGTTATTGAAGGACTTTGACATGGATGCTGTCCTGTCAAATGAAGATATGGTCAAAGCAACCTTCGGGGATCAGTCAGCAACGGTGATGGAAGCGATGAATAAAGTACGGCGGCTGAAGCAAAAGCATAATGCCGTCTCATTGCTTGGTTTGATATTGCTGGCTGAGGATTCGGACAGGTTGCTTTCGGATCAAGACTACGTGTCGGAGCTCTTAAATGAGAATGTAATCTCTGATTTCGTTGGGTCGTTTAGTACCGCTTTCGAAGAGATGAAGGTAAATGAGGCGTTTAAAGAGAAGCTATCGGAAGACCCTGAATTAAATAAACTATACGACCGTCTGATCTCTGCTTTGAGTGAGGTAGAGGCGGCAGGGAATTCTGTCCCTGCCTTGATGGCTGCGTTTAAAGAATTACGTAATATCATCTTTGAAAACAGGAATACGCCATTCATGCGTGAGATAATGAAACGCATGGATGCTCTTAATACCTCAGCAACTGTAGCTTCAAAAGAAGTATATGGGCTATTAAAGACCTTGGCAGGGCCGGATGATGATAATGATGTGAGGGGAGCAGTAAATGCGTTTAAACATTATGCCGTAGCCAAGCTATACAACCGTCACCTGTATAATAATGCGGTCACTACGGTATTGCGTGAGGTGATGGATGATAAAGCGATGTTTTTGCTTGGTGCTAACTTTGACACCACCTCGGTACTGTCAGACTCATTGCGCTATATGATATGGCTGTATATGGAGCGGGATGAGCCTGCCTTGGATATAAAATCTGTTTTTACGCTCTCTTCTAAAAAATTGCTGAATATTGAAGATGATGATGAAGTCATCAATGAAGAGACATCCTTACTTTTAGATACTGCAAAAGAGCTTGTTTCAGGACTCGGTAAGGAAGAGGCAGCCGGAGTGCCTGACGTAGATAGGCTTAAAAAGGCAATAGATGATTATAAGGAAGCAAGAGAGAAACTCAAAGAAGCAAGGGATGAGTTGTATTCCGGTGCTAAGACACATGAAGAAGTCATAGCAAGCCTGAATGCCTTCAATGAAGCCATTGGCAACCATATCGCCTCTTACAGAGCCTTAGGAGAGCTGATCAATAAGATATTAGACAATATGCCTAAGGTGGAAGAGGCGTATAAGGCGCGTAAGATAGATGAGCTGAGGGCTAAGGTGCGTGCGCAAATAGAGTCATCTATACAGCAGGAACAGACCGCTCCTGAAGAAAATGTAGAGGCTACGAAAGAGGCGACAGCCGAACCTGAACAAGCAACTACCGAAGAGGTAAAGGCTGAGACGGAAGAACAAGCAACTCAAGAAGAGAAAGCAACTGAGGAAGAGGCTAAGGCGGAAGTACCGCCTGCTGCCGAAGAGCAAGCACCTGTTGAAGAGGTGCCTGCTGAGGAGGCGCCTGCCACAGAAGAAGAAGCTGCCGCTGAAAGCAAAGCCCCTTCTGAGGAAGAAATCAATGCTTTGGTTGAGGAAACGCTGAGTGCTCTTGTTCCAAATATAGAAGAGGCGGTAACTAATACAAAGCATGCATTCATATCTGCGGTAATGAATATACATGCCGTGGCTTATCCTGACTCCGTGAATGCTTACATAGATGGCACTTCGTTCTTAAATGAAGTGCTCAATAAGGAAAAAAGCGTTGCGCAAGCCATAGAGTATGCCAAGGTGTTTGACGGTTTTGACAAGATATATAATGTAATCACGGACACCAAAGATAAGTTTGCAAGGATACTCAGCTCCGACGTTCTATCCGAATCTGTCGGCGAGTTCACTGATAAATTAGTGGCAAGGCATGAGGAGCTTATTAGCAAAATGAAGTTGCATTATGTGGATAAGCCGGCAAGGTATATGCATGAATTTGACGTGCTTGCCCCCTTCTTGGATGATGCTGAGAAAGAAGCTGTAGAGACTGCCTTTGCTGCTTATATGCTGTATCAGGACAGGGATATATTTGAACAGATAGTACCTCCGGATGTGCTGGAGCGCTTCCTGAATGAATCCGAGGCCCTTCATAAAGCATCTAAGTTTTTTGAGACGTTGGCGATGGCTCTTGTCGTTTCCTTCGGTTTGAATAATTCGTTAAACAAAGAAAGAGGAAAAGAAAAAGACAAGGCTCTTGGTGATTCCGGACTGGCAGGAGAGAAGTCCGTTTATGTTGATAGCATGATCGATGATATCAATGTGATGCTTTCTTTCTTAGGGTCTATGTCAAAGATAGTAGAAGAGCTGGGTGACCCTACCCTTGGTTACATGGTGACACAGGCAAGCAACTTAAAAGCGTTTTATAATGGCGAATATGAAGCTTCCGGCTTCCCGCCTTACAATGGCCCTGTCAACTATCAAGAAAAGGAAGCGCTGATAAAAAAAGCTTTTGAGAAATATGACCAATTCCGTTCGCCGGACAAGCCTACCTTATCTACGCTGGCTACCTTGTCCAAGCCGATCAAAGGGCGTGAGAAAAGACACGACATCCCTTATACTTCGTTTAAAAAAGCTTTATACAATGCATCGCTTGCATTGAAAGACACCCCACACCTGTCTCCTGAGCAGGAGTACTTCGTTTACAAGGTATTGCTCGATGTCTTCAACCCGGATCGTTCGATAGCTCATGTGTTGCAGGCTATGGCCGGTGCGGGTAAAACTACAACTATGCTATACTTGATGAAGACGCTTGATTATCTGATAGAGTTAGGGAAGAAAGAAGGGGCTCCATGGGCAAAAGACATTAAGGGTAGCTTCACTATACAGATGATAGTGCCGTTTGGCGGATTGTATGATAAGCTAAATAAGACGCTGAAAGAGATAGGATTCAAGAACTTGTCCGTTAAAGTCAAACTGTTTGATTTGCCTATCAAAAAGGCTAACGAGTCTAATGAAGCATATGCCAAGCGTTATGTTGCGGAATACAGACGCTTTTTGGGTACAATTGAAAAAGCTGACATTACCATCATCGATGAATATCAGGTAGTTCCGGTTGGGGTTATCGGTCAGGTCAAAAAACTAAATAAAGCTGCTAAGGTAGTGATGTCAGGCGACTTGGCACAGGCAGTGAGCCTGCCTGTATATTTGGGTGAGACGTTTCTGTCAAAGAATGAAGATGTAGATGCCATACCTGTAGGTACGCTCAGCCATTTTACTGAGGGGGTATCTGCGAATAAGCCCGATGTGTTATTCCTTCCTGGGCGCACTCTGGAGCCAGATGAAGAAACCGGTAAGATTTCTTTAGCTAACTCCCCAAATATATTGACAGAGCCATATCGCTTGTCCATGCGTTTCCGGTCAGGCTATAGTGTCCTTTCGGATTTCTTGGATAGCTTATCATCAAAAATCAATTTCTATATAGCATCAGGCACCCCCTTTGATAAGGATGCACATGAGATGGTTTCTGACATGCTGAACAGGGCAGCATCAAATGATTCGGTGAAGTATACGTATGACAGCAGTGGGCGTATCCAAGGGCTGTATGCGACCAATACCGAAAGTGACTTCATGGAACAGGTGATAAAGTTTGTCACATCGGTGTACTATGGTGAAGGAGGGGGGAAGTCAGTCAGCATCAAAGACGACCATATCTTTTTGGTATCAGATAAGACGCGTTTCAGGGAGAAACTGTCGGAGCGATTCAGTAGTGATGTGGTGGATTCGGTGATGAGGAAAACATATACCTTATCTGATGAATTGAAGCTGAATGGCGTAGAGATAGATTATGTGTTTGTGGATACAGACGCTTTTGCCGGCTTGCCGGATGCGGGAGAAAGCGTAACCCAGAATAAGATGAATGTGATCCTTTCGCGTGCGAAGAAAGGGTTGGTTATATTAAACAGCGGCTTTAAGGGAATGGCGAAGCATGTAAACCGGCTGTCTGCGGCTTCTGCACGCAACTTTAAAGAAGTGAAGGAGGCTAACTTGCAGGCATTAGCTGAGGTGTGGTTTGGCGGTGAAGACGCTACGCTGAAGATGACTTCGTCTTCAAAAACGGTAACTTCGGATACAAGCAGCAAGGCAGATACGGGTGAAGAAGCCAAGTCAGAGGGATCTGAGGAGGCTGTAACGGCAACCCCTCCGCCGGCGCCTAAAGACGGAGACGGCAGTGGCGGTGCGGAAGTTGAGACCGGCGCGGAAGGTAAAGGTAGTGAAGCAGGGAAGACCTCTGATGAACTTGATAACGTTGAGATTGAAAAAGGAGAGGACCTTAAAGAAAAGAAATTGACCGGTGTCGAAGGGGAAGAGGGAGAGACAACCACGGAAGAAGGAACTACTACTACTGAAGGGGAATCGACTACGGAAGCAGGGACTACTGAGGAAGAAACTACTACTACGGAAGAAGAAGGTACTACTGAGGAAGGGACTACCGTAGTGGAAGAGGAACCCAAGAAAAAGGAGAAGAAGAGGAAGAAGGAAAGAAAGAAAAAAGAGAGGAAACCAAAGGAATCTGCGGTTGTTGAAGATGGCGTGACCAGTGAAGATAAAGGGAAGGCTAAGTCCTCGGCAACTGACACCTCTACTGAGACTGAGCCCGAAGGGGAGCTTGGTGAAGAGAAAGGGGATGAGACACAGAAAAAAGATGTAATAGATAAAGCAAAAGAAACATTAGATATGCGTAGTGATTTTGATGAAGCTAAGGCTAAGGACATTTTAAACCTCATTGGTAAATCATTAAAAGGCGAACTTACCAGTGAGGAACTTGACAGGCTCCATTCTTATTCAAGCCTCATTGACGGTATGTCTGAGACTGAGCGGGCTATTCTTGAGGATACGCTCAGAAGCCAAGTCAGAAGAAGCCGTGCGGCAGTTGAGTCTCTCTTGAATGAGGCTGCCGCCCAGTTGGGGGTGCCTGTTGACGAACTCCCATCCAGCATCAAAGAAATTGTTGAAGACAGTATCAAAAAGATTGATGATACTGAAAAGATCATTGACGGTTTATGTAGAATCAAATAATCATAAAAAGATATAGATATGGCTTGCTTGGACAAAGACACTTTGTTTTCACTTGTATTTGACCTTACCGACATAGTAGAAGACGCTAAAAGCAAAGTAGCTGCCGCCATCAAACAGGCAGTGAAGTCTGATAAAGAAGATGTATTGAATAAAGCCATTGAGGAGGTGATTTCAACATCGCCTGTCCAATACCGTCCAGGTAAGATCAATGAATCTGATGGTGCTTCACCTGTCCTGATTAAACTGGCGGATATGAATGCCGCCGGCAGCGGGCATTTTTCTTTTACCTTGGATGATTTTTTTGAAGCGGTAAAGAAAGCGTCAAGTAAGGAGCATGTGCGTGCTATCAACTACGCTATCGAAAAGTTCGGCGGGAAAGGGGGGTTGGTCTCCTTTGTAAATGGCTTGGCGGACATAGGTAATGGCTATTATATTAAGATAGTTGACGGCCGGGAGTATACTTCCCCTTTATTCCCCCCAAACTTCTTCTATAACATAGAGAAGGAAGGACGTATGCGTAACCTTCTGGCAATAGGTACATACAAGAATGGTGATTTTGAGCCTATCGCCAGCTTAGGGTTTACCCGCCGTTCCGTCAAGTTTGGCAAGCCGGATGATCCGGGTTTATTCTACATCAGGTTTGACCCGCGTCGCTTTGCACAGCCTGATATCGGCACTTATGTAGATAAAGAAAACTATAAGAAAGGGAAGCGTAGACATGATATAACGATATCGAAGCTGAGGGAAAACCTTGGCGACGGTGTTTCCATGAGTGATGTAATGATCTATCACAAAGACTCCTTTGCCGGGGATGACCTGAAACGGCTTTATCCTTTCCTAAAGGACGGGACGCCTTTCGTGGTTATAGGGTATGAAGGCGGTGGGCGTGATGCCGGTACTAACCGTGACCTGTTCATAACATTAATGAACAGGCCGGATAATTATAAGGAGCTGATGAGAGAGTATAAGCTCAGTGGTATCACTGACATCCTTCCTTATGTAAGCCTGTTACGTGTCAGCGCTTACGTTGACTTATATGATGAGAACGGGGCTCTGTCTGATGATTTCTTAGAAGCATACCGTATTGCTTTCTCAAACTTGATTGGCTATTACTCTGATAAGAAAGGGCGTCCTACCCCCCTTGAGATCTCATTCGTTGACAAGAGTAAAAAAATCATCGAAGACAAAGCTATATTTAAAGACCCGCACAGGTACAAGATCGTAGATGCCACTGCATTACAGTATATCAACAGAAGTAACATATTCAGGAAAGAACGGATACAGGACAATGCTTTATATGTGCTGACACATTATATAAGACAAGGGCTGGAGAAACTGCATAAAGCCAAGAATGAGGACTTGTCGCCTGAGCTGCTCCGGCTGAAAAGGGAACTTGACACTGGAGGTTGGCTGGGATATGTGAATAAGCTATTGTCTACATATGACATCCTCCGTATCAATGGTAACAGGGATATACGTATAAACCACTACCCTATCGTATACATGGCGGCGCTGATGTCCAGAAACTATAACGAATTTTTCGGGGGGATTGATTCGGTCCCGGAAGAAAAAGAACGCATTTCAGTTCGCCGGTCGGTACAAGAGGTAACACCTGCTCCTAACAAACAGACAATAGAAGTACCGGCTGAGGATAAGCGTAAGTTCTTGTTAAACATAATTTATGATAACCCGGGAGATCTAAAGTCGGGTATGCGGCTAATCCCGGCGGCTACCTTCATGGAAGATTTTGTTACTACCCGTGAGTCCGGGATAGGGATACCTATGATTTCGTCTTCTAATCCAATACATGCAAAAGCAGAGAAGAAAGTAGAGAGCGACAAGGCGGCCGGTGTGGAGGTCGTCACGGCCGCCGACTTGGATAAAGAAGTCGATGACTCCGATACCGTCACGTCGGTTCAGGAGATGGATGACTTCTTGGATCCTTTCGCCGGTGAGTCGGATGTATTTATAGACGAAGGAGAAACGCCACCTGCACAGAAGCCAAATTCAGGCTGGTTTAATAATACTATAAGCAGTGATGATGGCATGTCATTGCGTCGTGTGGACCTGAATGACGGGATATCCTATGAACATGATGTAGAATATGTCAGCGGTATCATCAATGACTTGTTTGATGGCAAAGTAGAAGTGTCCTTTGCCGATTCGCTCTTTTATCGCGGGTCGGCATTGCATGGCCTTGCTACCAAAGCGTCGATAGTACTGCGTAAAGAACATGATAAGGCATCGCGTAGGGTGGCTGTCCATGAAGCCATACACCAGTTGAAATACTTCCTTTCTCCGGATCGTTATGAAGCCCTCTTGGCTGAGACTGCCGACGATGCATTACGCCTCAAAGGGGATGATATCAGCAAGGCTACCAAAAAAGAGAAAGAAGAGTACCTTGCCAGGTGGGTAGAAGAATATGTAGATAAATTCTTGGATGATATCATATTAGGTAATTACTATAAGATAAGAAGAAGGCTGCCGTCTGCTATCAAGAGGGTGCTTGATATCCTTGTTAACCTGTATTTTAGAGCGCTCAAAGCACTGGGTGTTCTGGATAGCAATGCCCCCATCAATACTTTGTTCACACTCTTTTCAGGGGAGCTGCAGGATACCGAAGTGAAGCCTGTCAGCGAATCTTTCGATACACGCATGGATGACAGCCCCGTGTATAAGGTAATGAATGCCATGTACGATGCGACGCGTTCGGTACTCAAAGGGGCATATGCGGCAACTAACGACATGGCTAAGCGCTTGTCTAAGGAAGCTAAGTCTTTATACGATGACAAGCAAGCCAACACATTGCTGTTTGAGCTGTTATATGCAAGTAAGACTGAGGTCGTACAGAACGTATTGAATAAGCTCATCAACGCCCATGGTAAGTTCAATTACCCGCCGGCTGATATAAATAATACTATAGCCCTCTTGAATTATTACAAGCAAGCCGACTTGCCCCCGGAAGAGAAGCAAGCCGGCATCAGGATATTCACTAAAAAGCTACACAATATAATCAACCTGCTTACGGTTACTGACTATGGTATCTTTGATTATGCAGCCATCCCCGGTGACATCTCAGAGTCTAAGTCCTACTTGAAAGGGTTTATTGAATTCGCAAAGAAGCAGGAGCTCTTTGGTGTTGACCGCTTCGGTGAATATGATATCAGCGACGCAAAGACCGCTGCCCGTTTCCTTGGGGAGTACAGACCGGGGGCTTTGAGTGCCTACCTCTTTGCGATGGCTTATGTGGACCTGTACAATCAGAAATTAAAGGAATCAAATATTGATCTTCCTGAGATAACCGTCAATGACCTATACCTCTATAATAGGGAGACAGGGAGCAGTCATAATGTGATCATCACCGGGAGTTTCCTGTTCGCTTCCTTACTGTCTGACCAGGATAATGCTAAAAAATTGATGCGCAGTCCGTTCGCCTCAGAGGTGCTTCACCGTTTTATCAAGCTGTCGGTGCCACTGATGGATGAGTCTTCATTACGGATTTTGTATACTCAAATAATGAACAAAGATGGTGATGTAGAGTTCGTAGACGGCAAAGTAGTAACTAAGCTTGACAAAGCAAAAGAAGAGGGTATAAAAGAAGTAGAAGAGGCTAATATAGAAGAGATATATGATAATATAGAAGACTTCATTGAAGATATACTACTGTATTACAGGGAGAACATCGAAAATACGGTGATAGCCTCAGATGAGGTTACATGGCGCGATCAAGAGGAACAGATGACCTTTAACTTTTCCGGTGCCATCCGTTTCTTAGTAAGCAGCACGCCTATCCTTAATTACAATACCTTAGGTGTCAGCAAGTCAGCCAAGTTACTTGACAGTAAGGCTCAAAGCAAGGTGGTAGACATCAAGCGCTTGATGTCTTCCATCAAGGAAGGGGGGAGCAAAGAGAAGGCGCAAGCGTTCCTGAAAAAGGTGAGAGAAGACATGGAGTCGGGACGTGGGGCTCCTATCCTAAGGAAGATGAAGGATAACAACGGGGATGACCTGTATATATTTGAAAACTACGACCTGAGAGGGACTAATAAAGCGCTCAGAGAGGCTTTCTATGATTTCAGCACGATCACTTATTCTACCTATTCCAATTCAGACATAGTAACCTTAGGCAAGCTACTCCAGCTGTCTATCGGCTATGTGAATGACTATATCGAATTGGCAAAGATTGCAGGGGAGGAGATCACAAAAGACACTTATATTGAAGCGTTCAACTATGCTTTTTCCCAGTCAGGGAAGGCAGGGCTTGAATTTCATCGATTCTTCTCTTCTTTCTTTGTCCATTATGTACTCCCGGCGCTTGATGATAATAAGAAGTTGCGCTCATTGATGGTCACTTATAATAGCGACTATATCGCAAAGACACTGTCGTCGGTACTGCCTGCCTTGAGGTCGTTAAAAGAGAGTGTATCGGAAGATCCTGATTTGAATACCCCTGAGATCAATGAGCTGATAGATAAGGTCATTGGGCGTAAGGGTAAGATGTCATATGTGTATACCCTATACAATACTAAGCGGGCGGAATATGAGCGTAACGTGAAGGAAGGGCTCACCCAGCTCCTGAGTTATTATCCTTTTGAGCACCTTGAAGTAGACCTGACCGATAGTGATATTATAAAGCAAGAAGACGTAAAGAGTGGTATTAAGATAGAAAAAGTAGGGGCTGCGGAACTGCTGGCAAACAAGCTAATCAATCTGTTTTTCAGGAAAGCATCTACCGGCGATGACTTCTTCTTCGGTGAGATGGTTTATGGGCATGGTAAGAGCGCCAAGCAGTATCAGCTGTTGGAAGCATTCAATAATGAATACATCCCATCGGTCGCTCATATCGCCAGTACTGTAAGTAGCCATTATGGTTACTTGACGGCTTCCGGGGTTAAGAAAGGCCCCATGATATCCGATAATCTCAGCTTAGATAAGTTTTTTGACCCGGTTTCAAAAGTAAATCTGCTGTCTGCCTTGCATGGGGAAGAACTATCCCCGGCAGCTGGCTTAGGAGTCGGCTTCATCACATCAAAGAGAGTGAAAGCACAGCTCCTGTCTGTACTCAGAAGTAAAGAGATAAAAGAGCTGCCTACTTCGAAAGATGCGGTAGATACGGTCATTAAAGAATATACAACGCAGTTTGGCACTAAGTACAAGGTGATAGGGGTAGGCGAGGTGCAGGTAGCCTACTTGGGTGAAATACACTCTTTCAAAGAGTCGCACCGTAGTGTCTTCTCTGTCAATTACGGTGATAACACCTTCGTAATCAGGACGATGGATGTATCCGACTTGCCTGAGCGTATTGCAAATAAATTAAGTCTTAAGTATAGCGAAGGGAGTCACGGTAAGCTGGGTATGACCGAAAGCGATGAAGCAGTGCGTGTGATGTCGTCACTGGCAAATACATTCTTTAGCCCGACGGACTACGGCTTTGTCGATGTCAAGTCTTTCTTGAATGCGTTCGTATCGAATGTGTTCAATGCTTTATACTATTACTTTGAAGGGGATGAAGAGCCTGATAATAAGTATGAAAAGAGAATAAGAGACAGTGTGCTCTCCTCTGTATATAAGCTTGGGGAGTTTACCGTTGAGTCGTCTGCTTATACAATGCAGACTTTGGCGGCGGCCAATAACGTCATCCGCCTTGAGAGCGGGGATACCATCAACCCTTATTCGCTGTATAATGTAGCTCATGGTGTGTCGCGTACTTACGGTATGGGGGTTGCCCCTTTGCGCTTCGAACGCGTGAAAGGGCTTGAGCTCCCGGCACCCAAGTATGTAACCGAGGCAGGATATGGTTCGGTGTCTGAGGCAGTAGGGGCCGGCCACCTGAGGGGGAAGGCCGCTATCGTCGCCTCAGTGAAATCCATCCTTGATAACACATGGCATAGTGTGGATGACATGAAAGACCATGACTTCGCAGTCATGTCTTATTTCGGCATATTCTCCATCCCGGCGGTAGGTAAGAAGACATTCTTATCGCTACTCAATTCGATGGCTTATGACAAAGAGCAGTCTTGGCAGTTCCGCGAAAAGTACTTCCCGGCAGTGGTGGCTGAGATCTACGCTGTGATAAAGGGGATTGAGGAAATAGAGGTGCCTGATACTGCGGGACTGGCGTCCATGGTTAATGAGATTGAATCCTACTACAAGTCGCTGGTAGGCAAGGATGAGCGCTCAGCAATGCTTGAATTGCGCAGCAAAGACTTAATCCCCGGAGTTACCTTCTCCATGTCAGTAGAGAATGGGAAGGTGAAGAGCTTATCCCTCCCTGATGCCCTCATGAAGATGATTGAACCCTTGATGAAAGGGCGCCGGGATGTTTTTGTAACCAACATCCTTGACACAGTAATCAAGGATGTTGAAGGCCTCTTCGAAATGATGGTAGGGGAAGCGCCTCTGTCGTCGGGAGCGTTGGTAGACATCGCTTCTGAGTTGGCTATGGGTCAAACGAACAAGAAGCTGGATGTGATCACGACGCTTGCGGTAGAGTATACTTATTACAACGCTGTAAAGGGCTATCTCTCCTCCGGGGATCTAAGTTACCTTGCACCGTGGGCAAGCAAGCGCGGGATGGAGCGTTTGAATGCCATGATACTTGAAGGCAAGCAGAGAGGCGAGAGTGAAAGTGAGATACGTGCGAAAGTGGCGTTGTTTGTGCTGGGCAGTGCGGCTGACGGTGAGGGGGCTCATTTCTCAGTCAAGCTTCCCTTCCTCAGCCCTACCGTCTATATCAAGAACGACGGGGCTGCCAATGCCGTTGAGCAGTTTCTGGAAGACCTTGTCGAAGGTAAAAAAGACATACTGAATGAACTTGCAAGGAACACAAGTGACGGCTCTGCCATGTTGATAGAAGAGCTCACGGTAGATGATTTGTTAAGCAAACTGTTGGGAGAAGCATATGAACCGGCAAATAATAACGATACCCAGTTAAAAGTATCTGAGACTAAGGCATATAAGCAATCAGTATTCCGTGAAGCTATATCGGACGCTCTCCATCATAGTGAGACAGCTAATCAGGCATACACATTTGTATTGCTACTTGAGCTCATAGACAGCTACCGTAACCATATCAAAGAGGAATACAGGCACTACATGGCTACGGCCGCCAACCAGACCTTGAAGAGCTTATTGACTCAATTACGGTCACGGGAACGGAATAAGATCGTCGATGATGAAGATGGAGGACTGAAACGGGATGAGCGTGTCGCATCAGTCCTCTATAAACTCATATATACAGGATATAATAGTACTCTCTACCGCAGCCCGGTCAGCGTGTGGAAAGACACCGTCGTGAAGGAAGCGGAGCGCTCAGGATACATCGATTATATTCGTTCCATCACAGGGAATGCTTCTTCTATCGAAGAGTTCGTGTCCATCCTTAAAGACAGGGTTGGCAAGGAGCTGATTGATTATATGGATGGTAGCTCGTTTATGCTCCCTGCCGAAGTAAGTGAAGGCGTATTTGAGAACTCAGAATACAGGGCGATTCTGATTAAAGGCTTCTATAATTTCCTTGACTTACTGTCTGATCCCGGCACGCGTAATGAAGTCCTCACAAAAGACGGTCAGGACGCCTTCAGGAAGGGCAGGATAGAAGAGATACTTCTTGGGTTCTTTGACAAAGGCAGCGCTTATGGTGCCAATGTTAAATTCAGCCCTGCCTTCTACCGTAAGTTCGATGCCATCATTGACCGTTACTTGTTCCGGCATGCATCTATGATAGATGCGACAAGAAGTGAGGTCGTTCTGGAAGGGGCACCCTATCTGCCGTCGGATAACCGTGCCAAACGTGGCGGGGTGGAGAGCGGCTTCTCTACCGACTATGGATTCAATAACCTGCAGGCATGGCATATGGGTATAGCCTTCTTTAGTGCTGCCGTCTCGTACCTTGGCAATCCATTACAGTTCGGTAGCATCGAAAATATGGTTAAGCGTTATATCTATGTGCAAACCAGCCACAGCCGCGTATTCCCGGCTCCTATCCCTTACCTCTATTCCGGCAACTTGTTACGTTCTGATATACCTCAGAAAGGGCGCGCGGTCGTATTTAAAGGGCATACGTTCAATGAATTCCCCTTCTATGCCTCATTTGATTACGGGGCAACCTCCAAGTCTATGCCGGCTGACCAAGCCTTTGGTAGAGGGTATAATTTCCACAACCATCTGTCGTCACTGGGTATAGTGAAGCCGGCTACCAACGAAGTGAATGACGGTGGTGGGTATGCCTTGCCTTATGTCGTAGGTAATATACTCGGTCTTGAAAGCAAGCTGGCGCCCATCTATAAAGATACCGTAACTCAACCCTATAACAAGTTTGGAGGGTTTAGTGCCTTTATCAAACATGCGCTTGTAGGGATAACGCCTTATATAGCCCTCAACTTTTCAGACAGGGCTTGGAATGTTTTGCATACCTTGTCAAGAAGTGAGAATGAAGACCTGCATAATGAACTCTCCGGTATCTTCAAGCAAAAGCTTGATGAGTATCTGTCGAAACACAATAAAGACAATACCAAAGCAGCTATTGATTTCTTGGCATGGCTGAGCAGTAATGACGGTGCCGAAGCTATTGAGAAGGTTTATGTCCGGCATATAAAAGACCTGAAATACACGATGGCTATCCCGCCCTCAGGGACTAAGATAGCTAAGAACTACTATGAACTCGATCTGTCACAGATAGCTGATGAGGATGCCAAGGTCATAGATACCGCTTCCATAGAATTCGATATAGAGAACTTCGGGCAGGTAACCAACCTGCATCAAGACATAGGCAGCAAGACCGATATTATCCTCCCGCGCCAGCACAAGCAAGTATTGCAAGCCACCGCCGCCAACATCAGCCTGTACGAAGACATAGAAGAGATATATGCTGAGATCCTTGATAACAAACGGGTGGTGATTGGTAGTATCCTGCTGTCAGTGTTAAAACATGGGGCTAAGGAAGGTACTGTCCGTAAGAAGATATACGACATGATAAAGGGGTCCTCATCTAATGGTCAGTGGGATGAGAAGAAGTACATAGAAGCGATCATGCTGCTACATGCGGTGGCTATCAATGACTCAGACATGGCTTACAAGATAGATAAATCAATCAATAGTGAAGATGTAGCAGCAGAGTCAGACTCCCTCCGTGAAGACTTAATACGTATAGTCGGTATGATCGCTGAGCGGTATGGGTTAAGCCGTGAGTTGGCTGGCATGGACAATGAAAGCCAAATAAATACCGCTCATGCTTATGCTATGAGTTCGGCTTTTGCAAGGGTGTATGGTAATGAGTTGTTCCGTGGCCGTGGTATACGTATGATCCTGTCCGGTGCCACTGAGCTTTCGGAAGTAGTGGAGGTATTCAAAAAGAATGAAGAGACGGGCGAATATGAAAGCTTCGTATATACGAAGCATGATGCGATGAAGCTTGGGTATGTGGAAGGCTCAATTGAACTGGACGAAGTGTCCGGATTGCCTAAGCTTAAAGTGAAACCCAAGCCTTCATCAGGGGATGTCCGTGTGATCATACGTCCTCTTCAAGGGCACAGGCTCTTGAAAGTAGGTAAAGGGGGTATGCTTGAGACACTGGCAGATGATGAATTAAAGCGCCTGAGAGAGGAATATGAAGAAGTGAACACAAGCGTTTTGACGGCAGAGGATGCTGTTGAAGCGCTGAAAGCAAAACAATGGGATAAGTACCGGGTGGTAAAAGGGGAGATCGTCTTAGGTAATATCTTCCTTACCGATTTCCTCATGCGTAGCGGCATGACCATCGCCGACTACGACAAGGACTACATCATGTTCACACAGCTTGTCGATGAAGCCGGCTTGACAAGCCGCTATATGGCAGACCCCCACCAATCACCGGAGTCTTTTGTCAATCGACGGTCAGTGTTTATGGCTGAGATAAAACATATAGTGGATGAAGAGGGAAATCCTGTAAAACTGGGGGATTTGTTAGTGAGTGAGAAACGAGGTGAAGAGACGGTCTTTTATCCCAAAGTAGACGTAAGCAAGCTGTCTAAGTACAAGGTTAAATTCAATACGGAAGTAAAATCAAGACGTAAGGAAGAGAAGAAGAAAGTCAAGCCTACCAAAGCCAATAAGAAGATATCCAATGCAAATAGCGCGGGGCTTACGGATGTGCTCGTATCTAATGACATGCAATTAGATGAGTACATGCAGACAATTACTTCTGCGGTTCAGAAGTCATTTGATAAAGCTCTCAACTCATTGCTTGCTACGCGTATCCCCGTGTCTAACATGAATGCCATCCGTTCATACCGTGTCGTCGGCTTTGTCGATGCTGCCAATATCGTCTTCATCCCTTCTGAGTATATGTTCATCGCCGGTGAGGACGCCGACGGTGACGCCCTCACGACCCAGATTCTGGATACCGTGGCCGGCATACAGAAATCCACCTTGCGTAATAAAGAATTGATGAGAAAAGAGGAATTGTTGTATAACCGTCTCAACTTCCTCTCGACCATCTTTGAATTGGATATCGATGATACCATCAAGTCGTTCGCTGACATGTATGACCGCGTCTACGGGGAAAGCAAGGTGGACAAGGCTCAGACTATGTTTATGATGTCGCAGGCAGCTGCACGTAGTAATACCAACACCGTATCACGAAAGTTGATTGGATTGAATGTGAAGATGGTGGAAGCACTGATGTTGCTACGTTCGGCTGCCGTAAAAAGCGGTATGACGGACGCCCTTGAGATGGCTATTGCCTCTGCTTTATTCCGCAATCCGGAAGAGGGAGAGAGCATACCTTTTGTTAATAAGATACGCGGGGTAAGGACAGACAGCAAAGGCAACCGCCTCACTTTTGAGACAGGCATGGTGTTGAACCCACAAGTTGAAGCCCCGATATATGTTGAAGGCAAGGAAGAGAAATACAAACGCCAAGCCTTGCTTGTACAGCTCTTTGAACGCTATTTGAACATAGCCCTTGACGCTAACAAGTACGACCTGTCAAAGATGAACCTGTCCGTGGATACGGGGCAGTATATCGTATCCCTGCTTGCGATAGGGATGCCGGAACCGTTCGTTCAGGGCTTCATCCTGTCTCCGTTAATGGTGGCCTTGGTTCGTGCAGCGAACGCCTCCGGCAAGGACTTGGCTTCCGTCCTGCGCTATAACGTAGGTAGTTCGATGATGGAGGATGTCATGCGCTCGGCTACGGACGTGATGTTGTCTTCGCCTAAAGGGCGGGATATGATGTATAAAGCCATACTGAGTGACGGCAGCGTTGATTTAGATGTGGTAACACGATACGTTAAGGAGGTAGCTGAAGCGACCGGCGTATTCAGTATAGAGTATGATGAGAAAACATATAATGTATCCATCTCTGATGACATAAAAGTAGTGATAGCCAATGCCATCGCCCGCCGTGGGGTGAAGCGGGTAACTCCTGCTATATTGAGAGATGCCATCACGGATGCCATGCGCCCTTACTATAAGAGCATGGTTGAAGTGTTGAATGTGGCTGACCGGGTACGGCGCAGCATCCAGAATGTAATATCAGTGCTTGAGACCTTCCAAGACCAAGCCTCCGACCATTATAAGTTCGCAATGCAGTTCTTGAAGGTGACGCGGTCGCTGATTTCAAATCCAAGTGCTTCCTATAATACGTCACTGTATGAGGCGCTTGTCAAAGGGACAGGGGTGCCTACGCTCCTCCGGTCTATGCTGAAAGGCTCTTCTTTCTTCCGTAAGGGGGTATCTACCTTCGTTGAGCGTGATGCTTTCGTATCCTCATTCTTTGACTTCATGAGTGCCGATGTGATCCGGGCTATGGCTACCATGTTCAACATACGTGGTACACGAAACTCAAAGAAAGTACGCCTTGTCATGGAGGCGATACAACGGATGGTATCGGTAGAGTATATTACCAAAGTATTTTCTGATGAAGAAAACATAAAAGAAGTAATTAACATACTGAAAGAAGACAAGACACCGGCTACGCGTAATATATCACAACAGTTATTGAAGGACATAGAGTCGGTCATGAACGACCAGACAATGAGTCCCCTTGATAAGTCGATAGCCGTAGCCTACGCCTTATCTGCCCGCTTTGCATTCGCCTTGCGTGCTGTCCTCCCTTCATATAGCGACTTCAACATAATCCTTGACGACCGTGGGGAGATAGTGACCGTGCGTATAGGTTCTGAGTTCGGGATGGATGCAAGCACCAAAGCCCGTAATTACACGATAATATCCGGGGTGGTGAAGAACTCTCCCGTACTTGCATTGATGGCTTATGCCCATGTGATGATGACGAACCCTACCGACTCAGGGTTTGGCCGTGCTATCCTTGAAGTGATGTCCAATCCCCCGGCACCGTACAATAAGATACGCTATACCCGGTTTATAAATGAATCCTCAATCATGAGGAAAGTCCGTGACTTCGCAGATAAAGTGAATAACCTGCCTAAGTACTCTGCGATGGATCTCATCCATTCTATAGGCAAAGACCTCACTTACCTGCTTGCTATCAATGAGATGGTCTATGCTTCAAATAAAAACCTGAGTCTCCTTGACTCTCTTGATATCACCGTAACCCGCATGAGTGGGGGTGGCTTCCGCTATCGTACTAACCGCCGGAAGGTGTCATTCTCCGGTAACCTGTATGTGAAACGTTTCATCATCAAATCGCCTCCTCATGATGTAACCGGAGAAGTAGTATCGTATGATGATGAGGAACGCCGTCTGACCGATATAGTGATAGCTCAGGTGGGGATACCCTATTCTTTCTCTCTAAGCCAAAACAAGACGTTAGTGGGTCTCCGGGATTTCATGTATATGAAATCGAAGATGAGCTCTTATCCTATCATATACTACAAACCTAAATTATCCACACTGAACCCCTTCTTGTATACGATACTGAGGGGGGTAAGGATTGAGGATACGGAAGAGGATGTCAGTGTGGTGAAGAATCTTACTGACCTTGATTACTTCACTGCTTTCGCTTATGTGGATAAATACCTGACAACGGAGATAGGGCGTAGTCTGAAGAACCTCTTATTCAGAGATAAAAAAGCAAATACCGCATTCAATAAGTTCGTTCACCGTCTGTTCAGGGATATCATCAAGTCGAATGTGAAATTGCCTGAGACAGATGATGATACTGTTATCTTGAATGCCTTGCGTGATTATGTGAAAGACAAGATAGAGGGAGATACTGGCTCTTTGAAGAAATACATGGGACAGGGATTGAGGCAGGAAGCAGCAGAGGCTATTGCCCAGCTGCTATTGAAGATCATGAAAGTATCGGAAGACCCTGTCTTCTCAGAACTGATAAGAGAGATAGAGACGAAAGCCGGGACTGCCGGCTTTGGAGTCCTGCAGCGTAACATCATGACGCTGTTATTCTTCCGTGGCATCTTGCGTGCCGGCATGGAAGAACGGATAAGAGAGGAACGGGAAGCCAAGGCTGATGAAGAAGGCGTCCCGGCGGATCAAAATCAAGGAGATGGTAATGAGCAAGAGGAAGACGCAGTGCTCTCCGATACCATAGGGTTAGGCATCAAGGAAGCATTTGCGGCCATTGCCCGCGGTTCTTCAAGCGTGGACTTGTTTGAAGGATATGAGAAGGACAATGAAGTGATTACGGATGAGCGTCTCTTATATCTTGACACTGCATACCGTATCATGGCAGAGTCATTGAGAGACATCATCACGTCTGTATCCAAGGAAAGAGGGGAGGTAGAGAAGACATCCATGATGACACGTACCGACTATGCCGTACTTAGCCGGATAGCCAACTTACCTAAGTTGAAAAAACTGCCTAAGGAGAAGCGCGTTGAGATCGTTGGCGAAGAAGAGTTGGCACAATACATAGACAGCAACATAGATACCGATAACGATGCATATGTGCAAGACATCATAGGGGCGTCAACGGCTTCCCAAGAGGCAGACAGCACGGACAAGTATAGTATCAAGATAGTGCCTAAGATGACTAAGTTTGGCATCTGGGACGTGAGTATGAGCAATACCGTCGACGGGAAAAAAGCAAAAATCAATTTTGTAAATATCAATGCAGTCCTTGCCAGTGATGATAACGAATTGCAAAACAGCGTCTTGTTGAAGACACCTCATGTCGGTCTTGAAGACATAACCACCCTCCTTGGATACATGGAAGGGGAAGAGATCAAGTATAAACCCTTGCTGTACAAAGCATATGAAAAAGTGGTTATTAAGAGGGAACGACGTCAGCAGGATAAAAAACAAGTTGATGTAGCCCTGCTTGAGATGGCTGATGAATCAGGGGTGCTGATTAACGCTTCGATAGAGCATATATCCAAGTCATTAGGGATTGATGTAGAGACTTATCATGACCCTGAATCCCCCGTAAAAGGCTATGTTAGAGACGGTAAGGTATTTATTAACACGGCAAGAGCCACGATTGACACCCCTTGGCATGAGGTGTCCCACCTGTTCTATGCCGTCTTGAAGGAAGAGAATACTCCTTTGTTTAACCGCATACGCAGAGCTATCCTTAACGGCAACGTCCCGGTGTCTGTCCTCCGGTCACTGGGGGTAAATAGCATAGACGAACTCATGGCTAAGCTGCGTGAAGAGTATGCGGAAGGGGACGTGGAAGAGGAAGCCATAGTGACGGTGCTTGGGGTGATGGCAGGGAAGAGACAGCTGGCATCCCGGACGCTGCTTGGGCGTATGATACAGGCGGCAAAAGAAGCATTCTATAAAATATTGAATGCGATAGGACTTGGTACCTATCCCTATGTGCTACTTGAGAATGCCGTGTCCGATATGATGTCCGGGCGCTATCGTACCTCCCGTGAGATGTCCCGTTTCTTAGGGCTGAAATACAGTAAGGAGCTTGATAAAACTAAACCGTTCTATTCGTTCATAAAAAACAACGGACTCACGCTTGATGAACGCATAGAAGCAGCCATCCGCTCATCCAACCCTGCGGTAGATGAGGCCTCTGCTCACGTAGCCGGATATAAGGTGAAATTATTAAAAGCAGATGTTGAGTCCTCTATAGCGAACGCCAAAAAGGTGGTGGGGGATATGCTGTCTCACGACAAGATCACAAGCATCCTCTCCAAGACAGATAAAGCCTTGGACCCGGCTACTTCGCTTGCTGAGCATCTGCGTATGTTCTCAATCATACGGAACGAGAAGAACCAAGCCCGTAAGAAGTACAACATACCGAGAAGCAAAGTATCACGTTTCATTTATTTCATACGGCGCATCACCACTAATATGGCTGGGCGTACGTATGCCTTACAGTTGAACAAAGACAACTTAGTCAAGGTATTTGGGGTGGATGCCGAACTGGCGGAAGCTATCATGTCGCTATGGGGCGGCGGAGATAGCTATATCATCATGCGTCCGGTGGGTAAGCGCCTTGTAGTGAATATATTCAATATGATCACTTCCTATTCAATTGAGGAGAGTGAACACCTGTTGAAGAAGCTGATTAAAAGTAAAAAATGGAATGCAATCGCTTCAAGCATTGGCGTGGACTTCACAAACAGCGAACAAGACCTTGCTACGCTGAGGTCTGCTTTGTTGTACGCGGCATTGAGAAATGCAAAGCAAATAAATCATATGGAGCTTGGTGATGGCTCTTTTGATATCAGCTTCGGTTCTATCGTCAATTATGACACTTCAACGAACTACATAGCAGAAGCACATCCAACTTCCGCCTACCAGTTCTTTGTCCGGGCTGCACAGCGGCTGTCACGCATGCGTTCAGCATTGCCTGATGTGCTTGTTCAATTCGCTGATAACCTGACTGATGATGCTTCTGTGATCTTTAAAAAAGACTTCCTCGCTGAGTTCTTCATGTCAATGGATTCATTCCTGTCGGCAGAGAATGTGGATAATGACTTCGTAAAAGACAACATAGAGAGCTTATCATCTACCCTCTATGCCCTGTATACCGACATGGGTGAATCCAGTCAAATGACTGCTTTGCTTGGCAAGGCAAGACGGCTTGTGATTAACATCATGTCTTACATAAACAGCAAGACGGCAAACCCTGAAAACGATGAAGCCTTCTCAATGTTGTCTCAGCTATTATTACAATTAGACTCATTCGATGGCGACATATTTGCAAACCCGGAACAAGACATCAGTAAGCTAAGCTACATGATGACGCCTGCATTGCAGACGACAAACCCTGTCCTTGCTTTCTTTAACAGGGTTAATGCGCGTATCAATACCGTCCGTGCCCAGCTGTTTAAAGAGGTGTCGGACGATATAAGAGAGGCGGTAAGTAAGTACAAAGAGAAGATGTCCGGGAAAGGGATACAAGGAGAAGGGGATAAGTATGAACGCTTATTTAAGTATGAAGAGCGTGTCGTAAACGGAGAGAAAGTAAAGATCAATACATATAAGCTTATTTGGAAGACAGACCCGGAATGGTCGTCGCTGTCAAAAGAAGAGCAAGACTTTATCATCAAGACGAACGAATTACTTGAACAGGAAGTCAGACGTTCAGTGATGTCCAAGTTCCTGCATGAGGGCTTCTCATCGGAAGAAGCCGAAGGCATGGTTGAAGCGTGGATGGAATCGAACTACGTGCCCGGCTTGCTCCCTGTGTATGACAGCAAGCTGATAGAAGCCTTGTATAATAACCTGTTATACAACCGTGAACGTATATCGCAAGCCTTCTCCGGATTCAGCTATAATGAACGTGTGAAGGTGGGCGAAAACAGCTTCCACTTAAAGAACATGCTTTTGGCGCAATACGACGGAAGCTCAAAATACGGATCCATCTACAGGCAGAAGATGTTGGGTCTCTTGGGGAATGAGGTTGACATTGAACGGAATAAGTCCCTGACCAAAGACATAGGCAAGATACTGCTTACATCTGCTTTCTTCTCTGTCAAGTACTCTTTATACAAAGAGCTGGAGGTGATATACAGGGCAGCAAGAGCCTTGCTGATTGCCCGGGAGCGTATGACAGGCTATCAGCTTGGGAATATCTTGACGCAGCTCGATGATATAGCTCAGGCGGTCATCTATGGACGCCGTCTCAAGACATCGCCTACCTCTACCGAACGTGCCGTCGGCAAGCTGGTACAGGTGGTGAATAACGTATCGACGGTGATGCTCTTGGGTATGTCGGTAAAGACCGCAACGGCCAACTTGTTGTCAGGGGTGCAGGCTATCCTGCGTGATACGCTCATAAAGAATAAAGGGACAGACCGCTTCCAAGATGCAGACGTCCGTTTCGCAGTAAATGAGCTGACTAATCACTTTGATAAAGTGATGGCCGTGCTCCGGGCATCTGGCATATTCCAAGCTGACGATATAGACTTGCTTACCAAGCGGTTCTGGGGTAATAACAAAGATAAGTTCACAATCAATGATCTCTTTATCATGGATGAGTTCGGTGACCGCATGCTGAGAGGCGTACTCACCGTAGCTCAGATGAGAAGGGATGGGCTCTACGACGGATTTGTGTATGACAAAGAGACAGGCAAGCTATCGTATGATGAATCGAAGCTGTTTAATGACAAACCTAAGGATGAGCGTGAATTACTCATTAAATATATCAAAGACAAGCAAAAGATTGAGGGGGTAGGCGATGGCAAGACCTTGCAGCATCCTTTCTATTCAACCATCAGCGCCCGCCTGCAAGGTATTGTCAATGAGACTCTGGGTAGCTTCTCTGACGTGGATAAAGCTGCCGTTTCAACGAACGCTATCTTCGCTTCCGTGATGAAACTACGGACGTACCTGTTCACCATGTATGCCCGTGCCGTGTCACCTGAAAAATACAATCCGTCGATCAAGAAACTCGTAGTGAAAGAGGGTGAGGTGATGGAGCTCAACTCATTTGAAGTAGGCATTATCACTTCTCTGAAGAAAGCCCTGGTGTATGCTTTCACAAAAGACGAATGGGATAATTCACCGCTTACTGATGAGGATAAGCGTAATATAAACATCACCTTGTATACACTCATACTGTTTGCGTCGATGTACTTCATAGGTGCATTCGCTATGGGTGATGATGATGACGACCCCCGGACCAAGAACTTGGCTCAGCGCCTGTATATGAACATGATGGATGATATCTTGTCGATAATGTTCGTAGGGAATGTGCATGGTATATTGTCTAACCCACTCATCACTTACAGCTTCGTTACACGCGTAGCAAGGGGCCTGTGGGGGTTGATTTCCCTTGACTGGCGCAAGACAGGCAACTCTCTCGTGTCGTCGGTAGGTTTCATTAACAGCTTGGATGCGCTGGTCGCTACCTTCTATCCGTTGAAGCCTACGATCGGAGAATCGATGGCGGTATGGTCTGATAACATACGTGAGATGCTTGGGCTGCAGCGCCTTGAAGACAAGATAAAAGAGAAGCAGCGTGAATCGGCTATACGTGGGCGTATCAGAGCGAAGCTGAGAGCGCTGTATGAAGAGGGAGAGATTACATTAGAGGAATATCAGTATTATTATGAAGCAGAACTCGAGAAGTATGGTTTAAGCCGCAAAAACTGGATAGAGTAATGTCTAAATTCCATAAAAGCTTCTACGAAGGGCGTAACCCCCCGGATTACCCGGAGGGGTCATACGCTTATGAGGAATGGTGGGCTGAACAAAAGCGCCGCTGCCTTGAAGGATACAAGGTGGATGCCGAGCACTGGATTACAGGCATGCACTACTACTATATTAACTTCTGCAAGATCGACAGGTTGAATGAGGAAGGGGTAGTCGTCTTTGATTATCCCCGCTACTCAACCATAGACCATGAACTATATACTTACCTGTATGAATGCAAGAAACAGGGGAAGGGGTTTATGCTGCTTACCGCACGTGGGTTCGGTAAGTCGTATTTCGTGTCATCCGTAGTGGATTATCACTTTACCTTCTTCCCCAAAAGCGAATGTATCGTTTCGGCATCTATTGAGCTGTACGCCAATAAGTTATGGAATAAGATCAAAGAGATGCTTGAAGCCAAAGAGGAATTCTATCATGCGAAGCTCATAGCTAATGAATTCAAGATAATCTCCGGTTACAGGTATAAGAATGAAAGGAATGAGGAGCGCATCGGCGGGTATCAGTCTAAGATTGAAAAGGTGATATATGAAAACAAAGCGGGTAAAACCCGTGGTGGACGCCCTACCGTGCATGTGTTTGAAGAGGTGGGGGCTTGGACAGGGGGTGCTTCACTCAAAGACTGCTATAATATGTCGTCAGCTTCGTGGTGGAGGGGTAAGTATTTTACCTGCCTACCGATACTTATAGGTACCGGAGGTGAGATGAAGACGGGAGGTACGGCAGATGCTAAAGAGATGTTTTACAACCCGGATGAATTTAACTTGCTTGCTTTTAAAGACCCTGAAACGCAAAAGAAAAAGTGCTTCTTTGTTCCTGCATACGTAAAGGCAGAAGGGTTCTATGATGAGTACGGAATACGGACGGAGGAAGCAAAAAAGTTTTTTGAAGAGCAGAGGGCTTTAAAAGAGTCTGAGCGTGAAGTGTATGAGCAATACATACAGGAATACCCGTTCACTGAGAATGAGATGTTTTACTCATCCAATGAGTCCCCCTTCGCTTTCCTCCAGACACGTCTATATGAGCTTGAAATGGGCATTGATACAAGGCCATGCAAGCGTGGTTATATGAGACGCTCATCAGATGGACATGCGGAGTTTGTAGAACATAAAGACGGTGCTATCATCCTGCTTGAAGACCCGGTGAAAGGGCGCGATGGAACAATTCCGGAAAACCTGTATGTAGCGGGGATTGATAGCTATGATCAATCCGTAGCGTACAGCTCCGAATCCAAGGGGGCAATGGCTATATTCAAACGGCAGTATGGGACATCGGGGCGCTATTTTGTAGGGCTTTATTATGACAGGCCTCAGGATGTGTATGAATTCTATGAGCAGTGTATGTTACTTGCCGAATACTTCAACATAAAGTATAACGTACTTATCGAATACACAAGGATAGGTATCATACAGTATTTTGAACAACACAATAAATCATTATATTTAGCAAGGTCGCCCGAGAGCGCCTATAACTCTATTAAACGATCCGTAGCAAGGAATAAGTACGGATTCCAGATGAACTACCATACCAAGGTGTATGCGGTAGATTTATATAGGAACTATTGTATTGAAAACAAACATTTATTCTATATAAAAGAGATGGTGGAAGATCATATCGAATTCAATATGAATGAAGGCAAGTTCGATATCACCATCGCTGCCATGCTTGCCCTCGTTCAGGATGTTGAGCTGACAGAGGTAAAAGTTGAAGAGATGACCAATCCAAAGAGGATGCCGCGATGGCGTCGTGTCAATGGTAAATTTGTGTTTGAATGATGGACGATATGCTAAAGTACCCCGGCACGTTTATGCTCCCCTACTTCATCAAAGTACACTGGAGCGTAAATAAAAAATACATCCCTTCCTTGCTTAAAGGGATGTATATAGGCAGCTATCCTGAGAAAGCCACGAACGCTTTACTCGAGTTGAGCCTGTTGTCTTATTGGAAGTGGCATCAGCCGTATATGGAGGAGGAGATAAAGAAGTGCATCATAGACCATTTCGCTTGTTACGGGATAAACGTAAAAGACATCGTCATGGCCGATGAATATTTAAATGGCGTGGATTTTGATATAATAAATCACGAAGGGGACAATGAACTTCCTAAACTGGTAGTATATGAAGGGTAAAATCTTTTTTTTAGGGTATTTGTTTTATATTTCGTTTTTTGTTTTTATATTTATTCTTGCGTGGGAAGATATAGGCTTCCTCCCCGCTCTGCTACTGTTGTCAGTTTCATCTGGCGGGTTATGGGAAGCACCAGCTCTTGTCCGCATTTTGCGTTCAAGAGCTGGTGCTAAGCCTAAAGAGTGATCATCAGCAAAATGGGGAAGGCAGGTTGCGATGCGACCTGCCTTCCTTTTAAAACAGCTTCCCATGTTTGTATGGACGCCGCTGGTTGTACTTTAATTTCATTTTGATGTGGAAATCAAGGTCTATCCCCAGCCATCCTGCAAGGTCAAACAGGCGTATCATCGTGTCGGCTATCTCGTCCTCAAAGGTGTCTTTAATCATCGCCTTAAAGTCGGCAACTGACATATTATAGCCGTTCGACTTAATATACTTATCTTTGTTTGCGCGTTCCCCCTCCCTGTAAGCTTCCATCGCTTCTCCTAACTCAGATACTATCAACATAAGCGCCGTGCCGACTTCCTTGGGTTCATCATAAAACCCTTTTTCTTTGTTCATTTTATGGATCTCTTTGGCGGCAAGGTTCAGGAATTCCAAGTTGACGTTTTCAAGATTCATAACTCGTCTTTTTTGTTTGTAGATAAGACAAATATAGTTATATTTACAATAAAGTATAAAAAAGATGAGGGTATTAAAAAAATGGTTTTTTGAAATTACGGCCACCCCTCTCAAGCGTGGCACAAGGTTTCTTCGCCTTGACCAGCCTGTAGAACAAACTTACAGAAACCTTGTCGATTCCGTCCCTTTCTTTGAAGAACAGGAGGATAGGGCAAAAGATACACAGCAAGGCTTAGTGTATGCAGCTACAGATGCCGAAGCCAAGTCTTTTGACGAATCGGAGTTGAGTTCCAAAACGAAAGCGGTGCAGCCGCACCAGCTGCCGGAAGTGACTTCTGAATCACAGACTATCTCCTTGCCGGATGGGTCCACCTATTCCGGGGAGGTTGTAGAAGTAGAGATAAGCAACACACTCCCTTCTTCGGATAAGCGTAACATCTATGTCGTAAAGATAAATGAGTTTGTGCTGGGGGTATACACCTCAGTGATACAAACATTACAGTCTGCTTTAACAGCTCTTGAAACAGCCTTTAACGCTTTCCGGAATTTGTTTACTGGCGGTACCACAGGGCAAGTACTTGCCAAAAACAGTAATGGTGACTTCAACTTCTCGTGGCAATCAATACAAGAGTCAGACTATGTCAGTTTTATATTACCTCCGGGTGTACTTGACTACACTTTCTATGTCTCTTTTGCGTTCAATAAGAACACTACGGTCGTATTTGCTGACGCAGGCTTATCATATAACGTACCTCCTTCAGTTACTGCTAATGTAGTGGCTCCAATTACCGTAAGCCGCACTGATGATTCAATAGCACAAACCTTAATAGTCAAGTTCTCATGATAGAGGTTAAAAAACATACGGTTATGGTAGCTCCGCAAGCCTCCTCTGTGGGGTGTGCGGATACCTACTATTCGTCTGTCGTAAAAAACAACACACCTAATAGCCCGGGATCATTTGAAGTCGAATTCGGCGATGATACTAACCTGTTCAGGATACAGAAGGACGCGGCTGGAATACGCTTCTATAGAGTAGGGGATCCCCCGCAGTCGCTCCCCGCATCGTTCACCGTCAAGCCTGTAGTGTCTGGGTCACGCCCTATCCGCGTTATCAACTATACCCCTGAAACAGTGGACGATTGTGCCGGAACTAACAAACGTTATACTCATTATCCCGATGCGTCTATCATGTTTGTGATAAATAACTGTTCCACATGCGAGTCCAGAGGTGTCCTTGTTATCTTGGATAAAGACCAGAACTATACAAACCCCGTAGTCGGGTATGTGAACGACAGTGAGTATATATCCGAGGTGTTTGTATACCAAGCGTCCAACTACGTAGAGGAATCGACATGTTCCAACCCATGTACGGGTGCAAAGATTGCCCCGATAACGTATAATGTAATTACCCCTTCGTTCACTTCATGCAGTTCTACTGATGCGAATTGTAATAACCTGACTTCATATAATGGGCTTAGTATAGTCATACCTCAAGGTGGCTCCGTTTCGATAAATGCAAATCGAAAACCAACAGCCACCTCATCCACCCCTTTGTCTTCTCCCGCTACATTGTATTTGAGTGCTTACTCTTGTAATGAAGAAGCGTGTGAATGTCTCGGTGGAATGGGAAACACCATTACAAGCAAAGAACCGTCTCTTGTCGTCACCGTATCTATAACTGACTGCTCTACAGGATCTACGCGGACATCGTCTGCAAACTTGAATTATTCGTCGGGTGGTTCCGACGCCTTCATCAGCATGAATACAGGGGAGTATGTGTCGGCAATAGAGGTAGAAGAACGGGGGGTAAGAGAGACAATAAGCAACTGCCCGGGCGGTGGTGATGGTTTTACACCGTCGTAATGTACTAAAATAGTATAGATATGATAGATTTCACTTACATCAACAAGTCGTCAGCGAAAGCTATAGTAAATAACCTGCAAGAGAGAGAGACTGTGCATGCAGGTGATAGCGGCATGGAGGTCATCCGGTACAGCTATATTGACCCCGCACAGCCTGTATCGTTCGTCTTTGACAAACAGGTGCGTGTAACCTACACGTACTTTACCGATGACACTTTCCAAACGCTAATGACAAGAACCGTTGACACGGATGAGATAAGCGGATTCATAGAATCTGTATTTGTGATTGACGTGCCTAACAATTGATGATATGTACCACTTCTATAACGTAAACCGTCCTGACTTATTCAAAAAAGACAAGAATAAGCAGTGGGTAAAGGAAGCATGCATGTACTATGCTTTCTTTGCCCACTCCGGGAATAATGAGAAATTAAAAGAGGCATTAGCGTATAACCTGTATAACAATATATTTTATGAAGAAGATTTTGAATATATCACCAAAGAGTTTGGCAATGAATATCCGGCGCGAATCAAAAAGATTCCTCTCATTCGTCCCTTGTTTGAGCGCATTCTGGGCGAAGAGCTTCTTCGCAATCGCAAGTATTTTGTCCGGGCTGTTAGCAAGAAAGCTTCGGTTGAAAAGCTCTACAAAAGACTTGAAGGATTCATCACCCAAAAACTCAATCAGATACAGCAAAAATATGGCGCAAAGCTTAAAGACCCCAAGTCAGTAGCTTCACGTATCGCCACCCGGGAGATGGAGATCATTGAAGACCTCGCAACGACCGATATCGTAACCGAAGCGGAACGGACGGGTGAAGCTATTGCTAAGTATATAGAATACAAATACGACGTAAGGACTAAAAACAAAGAGACGGCTCTTGACCTGCTGCTTACAGGCAAGTGCTATTGGCGCTGGCATATCCCTGAACTGGGGTCAGAACCGCAGCTTCGCATCATCAACCCTTTGAATGTATTCCACGACTATTCGCAAGAGACAAACAGCGTAAGGGAGCTCTCTTGGATAGTGGAAGTCGCTTATATGACAAGGGATGAGATCCTTGGTTACTTTGCCAATGAGCTGACAAGAGAAGAAATAAACAAACTCAAAGATAAGGATTACGGTCTGTTATACAAGCCTACGCGTGACATATACACTGAAGAGCAGATCCGTAACCTTGAATACTATATGTATTCAGGGAGTCAGGACACAAACGGCTTAATACCCGTCTATTTCGTTGAGTTCAAAGCGTATGATGAGATTGCATATCTCAAAAAGAAGGGGGAACTGGATATAGACCCATCCTTGGTTGAAGAGATGGGTGGTAAGTATATTGAAAACTTGTATTCAGGTATCGTCATAGGCAGTGATATCGTAGTCAGGGCTGGCAGGTCAATCATCACCCCCCGTCCTAAATCGCGATTGTCACGTTGTTATCTGACGTATAACGGATACCTGAATAGGCTTACCAAGTCGCAACCGCCTCATTCATATTACTTTGAGCTCAAAGACCTTGAAGAGCTGTATCAGATACTGCATTATCATAAAGAGAAGTTAGTAGCCCTGTCAGGGGTTAAAGGTATGGTCTACGATAAAGACGCCATGCCACGGGATATGGACTTGAAAGATGTCCTGTATTACAAGAAATTAGGTCTATTGCTGATCTCATCATCGCAGCTCCGGAATGGGTTCAACCAGCTGACACAGTATAATGACGCCCTTGATGCAAGCGTTCAGGTGATACTGAATATGATAGATCATGTATACCTTGAAGCGATGCGCATCTTGGGCCTGAACGTACAGCGAATGGGCGAAATCAAAGCGGAGTCGCTTGTAGGTACGACACAGGAAGCTATCCGGCAGTCAGCTTATACTACTGAGTCTATATTTAATATATTCGATAATACATACAAGATGATGGTGCAGGACGGAGTGTGGGCATATCAGCTCTATTATCTGTCGAAAGCTAAGAATGGATTCGATGTGTCTGACTTCGTTTCCTATGTAACGGCAGAGGGATTGGAAAAGATAGCAAGGGTATCATCGTCTTTCGTTGAGGAGGACTATGGTATCTTCTATGTCGAAAATAAAGAAGATCTGCGTCGCATAGAGGAACTGAAACAAACAGGTATGCAGATGGCCGCCTCCGGTGCTCTCCCCTTCTCTGCGCTATTGAAGATATTGCGCACTGACTCTCTGCGCGAGATGGACTTCCTGCTTGAGAAAGAGATGAAGGCGCAAGAAGAACGGATGATGCAGCTGGAGCAGCAGAAGCAGCAGATAGAAGACCAGCTCAAACAACAAGAGTTTGAACGTGAGAAGCAATTGATACAGTTGAAGATGCAATTACAGAAAGAGATCAAGCAGCTCGAGCTGCAACTCAAAGGTAATATAGAACATCGGAACTTGTCGCTTGAAGCTGAAAAGCAAGAGACTGAGAAAGGACTTAAAGAGAAAGAGATAGAGCTGAAAGAGCGGCAGCTTGAACTTGAAGCAGAAGAAGTACGTGCGGCTGAGGAGATCGCACGCATACGCCGTCAAAACAATATGCTTGCCGGCGTCACTAACTTTGGCAACAGAAGAGAAGTAGAAAATATATAGTCAATCATGGCGCAAATAGATATAACCGTAACTGACAAATCGGGGACAGCTATTACTACCGCTACTATTGCACTGGATAGTGAAGTAGTAACGGGGAGCAGTGCTTCTTTTATACGTCCTGGGGGTGAGTATGGGTTGACCGTCACGGCCGACGGATATACCCCCTATAACATGAGAATCCCGGTGTCGGCTTACAATATATCATTAAACATAATACTCATTGAGCATAATTGCGGGAAAGGGGAAGGCGTCCCTGATGACCCTTGCTGCACGGCAGCATACACCGTATTGCCTACGCCCTGTGGGGATTATTATTTCTTAAAGACCACCTCTGCCCCTTCAAAGTTTTACATCAAAATCAACGATGGTGAGCCCTTTGTGGCTGCAAGGTATCTGATAAATAGAGACTACTGTGAGACAAATGTGTCTCTGACGGAGGTATACAGCTTAGGGTGCTGTGATGGCGACCCCGTCTACTGTGAGCGGACAGCTGGCTTTACCCTCCCTGACTCCGTATGCTCATTCGTTGAGATGTCGTTATATATAGAGTCAGTGAGCGATGGAGTGGTTGAGCGTTTCCGCCCGTATATAGACTATAAAAACCTGTTGTACTACAACCCCCTGTTATCCTACATAGTAGTAGACCATGATTACAAATTCGCCGTATCTCTTGATTATCTAATGACACAGAGACGGCTATATATCAATAACTCCATCTTCACCTATAACTCAGGAGACCCGGTGCCTCCTTTCGTGATAAGCGGGGATAGTAATAGTTTCATACTCCCCCCTGTTACCTTTAACCTTAAAATAACAGATAAGACAGGCAACGTATTAGCCGCAGTTAATTATACTCTACCACCCAACTATTCCCCCACTGATGTCGACTCTTTGAGAGCATTCCTTGAGGCCGGTATCAATTACCGGTTCAGCGAGGAAGGGGAATACTCTTTCGTTGTTACTGCAACTACCCCGTGTGAGGAGTATACCGAAGAGCTCAAATTCTATGTGCGCGATATCATAGAGATATACCCTGAAAAAGAATGTAACAGTTATCAGATATACAATAACTCTGACATGCTGTCGTTAAGGGTGCTTAAGCTGATTAACGGCTCTTTTGAAGAGGTATTTAATTCAGTGTCAGAGAGCGATAACTTTGAGCTCATATATGTCAATGAAGAGGGTATTAAAGCGCATTACAAGCTGACGTTTAAAAGCAACCAGTGCCTTGATACTGACGGCATATTCAAGATAATCGCCAATAACGGTTTGCATGAAAGGGAGTTCCTGCTCATGCATTATTGCGGCGTACAGAAGTGTATGAGCGATATCTTACTATCCTATATGTGTTTACAAAAAAATATACTCTCTCCGGAAGAGAGACGGCGCTTACAGGATGGGATATCCTCTTCGCAAATACTTATGGCATTACTCAATAACTTATTATATATGTACAGCAATTACAACACCTCTATCTTCCCGGCAACCTTTTTTAGCCGGGAGGTCTATGACTATATAGAACAGGCTCTCATAGACTTAGAGGATGTCTTTATTATGATGAAAGAGATTTGTTGTTCTTGCGTCGAAGATGCCAATAAGGTAATGGAAGATTGTGGGTGTAAATGAAGTCTATCATAGACATATTGATTTCTAAATTTCAGATGGGCGGTGAGATGGATGAGGATAAGCGCCCATTGCAGGGGAATCTATTTAAAGGAGACACCCCAGAACAGATACCGTTACCCCAGGAACAAGAAACAATAAGCACACCAGAGAAAGTAAGACAGTTCCTGTATGCTTACATAGCCGGGCTTGGAGGAGAAGAAGGCGCGGCTTGGGTCTTATCCCTTAGCGACGAAGAGATAATGTCAGCAATCAACAAAAAGCCTGAGCATAAGCCTAATAGCATTAATGTCTTACCGCCTCCCCCTCCTGAAGCTGCTAAGTACGGATATGGCATCCCCCCCGCCGGCGAAGAAGAGACTCCCATGGTCGAAGATGCTACTGATAGTGACAATTATGTCGAAGAAGATTTCGACCCTGAGTCTTTCACTGTAAGGGAATTCGTAAGGAATGTTGTTCATACGTTCAGCCCTTATCTAATCAAGAAAGACAAAGAGGAAGCGGCGGTGAGAGAGCCTGCCCCGGTCGCTGATACTCCTGCTGTGCAACCGACTAAACCAGAGTCAGGACCAAAACCAGAACCAGAACCGGAGCCAGAACCGGAGCAGAATGTACACCACACACCAGAGCAGGATACAGCACCGCCCCCGGTAACGGATAGTGACGCTACGTCTGAAGCTATACATGCTGGGGAGAAGATAGAAGTGGGTGAGATTAAAATAGAGGGGATAGATGTGGGGACCGTCGTTGATGAAGTACTCAATGCCTATTCTTTCCGTGTCCCTTATGTGGATGGTGACGACAGACCAGAGGGGAATATACTGCCAGATAAACCGGAGGAGCAGATCATAGAAGAGGTGACCAAGGAGGCGGCAGGCACCGTTGACTTCTCAGGGCACAAGAGAGTCAAAGAGAAGGCTTCTAAGAAGCTAAAAAACCCCTTTGCAACCCGGATGACTAATTCTGTAAAAAATTTAATCAGACACGCCGACAGGCTGTATCGCAAAGCAGATAAGGGTAAGGTGGATATGGTAGGCGCAGACGAAGTGGATGCCGATATACTTTATTCATCTATCGCTTTAATAAACCGGTTGGGCAATATAAAGCACAAAGCTAACAACCTTGCTATCGTGATGGCTTATCAGACCTCCCGGCCGGATGAGCATTATGTCGTAATAGACAAAAGAGAAGGCGTCTTTTATCTATTCAAGGGTGACGAACTGATCGAAACATATAACGTAACTACCGGGCAACGGGAAGGGGATGAGCTTACCTCTATCCAGATGGATAAGAAAAAGAATTTAATAGGGAACAGGAAGACACCCGCTGGCATATTTATGATGACAGGCAAGATTAAGTATTCAGACCTGCTGGGTGAATACATGTCCCTCATGACTGAAAACGGGACTGAAATAGCTACGGCTTTCCACATAGGAAATACATCAATGAAGCGGGCGTCGAACGGATGCGTGCGGTTTGCATGTAAGAGTTTTGAAGATCTATATGATAAGTTTAAGAAAGGGATATTAAAGAAAGGGGTAAAGGTATATATACTGCCGGAGGAGGGTGACAACCATTTCGCTATAGTGGGGGATCAAATAGTATTCCGTCCTGTAAGTAGCGAAATCCCTTATTCGGCATGGACATTTAACGTGGCACAGTCGTATTTACCCATTGAGTTTGAGTTTAATAGAGAGGCATTTGAAGAAGCAGGAGAGGAGTCTTGGAGTGAAAAGATAGATAACATATTAGTAAATAACTCAAAAGAACTCGAGAATTTTGAGAAATATCTGAGAGCGATAGAAGTGTATAAGATGCCTATCATGGCGTTAACAGGTATCGATGATGCCACATATAACAAGATAGCCAAGGCAGCGGTAGGTGTCCTTTACAACGAATCCCGGTTCTTTGACAGAAACTCAATTTTTTTAAATATCATAAAAACATTCGGTAAGGCAGCGGGGTTGACGCATTCGGCCGGTGATTACAGGAGTGAGGTGGTTGTTAAATCCGCAGCTGACACAGCCCAGATCGCGGGTGGGTACTTGGATGCATTGGGTACAGGTACCACGGTCACATCCGGGGTGTTTGATGTAGCCGGCGATACTTTGAGAAAGATCGGGAAGGAAGCCAACCCCGCGACGGTAGGGCCTACGCAGGTAGACCTCTCTATATTAGAGAGAGAAGGACTGAAGGAACAACTTAGTCTGTTCGGGATCAATGACTATGATGACTTATTGATACCACGGAATGCGGCTGTCTTGACGGTATTGAGGCTGGCATATCTTTACAGAACCATGCCACGGATAAGAAGAGCCGAAGACCAAGTGGCTGAGCTCATCGCCGCATGGGGAGGAGGAACAGCCCAAAGCAGACAGGTATATGTTTCAACGGCTTATCATGGAATCAATAGTATAGGGCTAAAAATAAAAACGAAAAATGTTAAGTACAAGATACCACGATTTAGCGATTGACGTAGCAGAAGAGGTATTAGATTCGGACTCAAAATTAATACTGAACCTCTACAATCCGGTGATGATAGCGCGTGATAAATTCACAAAGAGGTTATTGCGCAGCACAATGTATCTATGCAAAACAGCGTTTAAAGAACTGATACGTGAGCCTAAGCCGGGGGTCTTATTCGGCGTGCCACTTACGGATGTGAAGAAAATCATGATCTGCCTCCCTATCTCCCTTAAATACAATGCGAAATACATAAGCAAGTGGATGGTTGAATACAATTATAAACTATTATTACATTATATTAACAAGAAAGAAGCAAGCAGCATGGTCATCCCTTGTTTATCTTTAAAAGAGAAACAAGTGGCTGATTACTATATTGAGAAGCTATCATCAGATATCCCTCTTTTAACCTTAAATAAAGTAGAGTATGTACCGTTTCAGTGGAAATCGTAAAATCAGGAATGCGAACAAGGTAGTCGTTCATGAAGGCGGAGAGCGTATAGTCTTTGATTCAAAGCTTGAGTACTATTTTTACAATACAGCGAAAATGCTTAATATAGAAATAGAACTAAAACCTAAATTTGTGCTGCAAGAAGCATTCACTGACAATCAGGGTAACAACATACGTGCGATCACGTATACGGCTGATTTCAGGGTAGGTGACGATATCATAGACGTGAAGGGGTATCCAAATGATGTCTTCCCCCTTAAACGCAAACTGTTTGCTTATAAGTATATGCGTGAAGGATCGCCGATACGGTTCTTTGTATTAAAAAACAAAAAAGAGATAAACAAATATTTGTATGAACGTGCAAATAATAAAAACGATCAATGAGATAGCGAAGGAATGCTCAAAAGAGTACGCTCTACAGCTAACCAATACCCGGATGTCAGACATGGACAGTATGGTCATTGATATAATCAAAGACCTTATTGATTTTGCTAACATGCACAAAGGCGGTGGCACTCTCCCCGGCAATTACTTCTCTTACTTCTTAGAAAAGGGGAATTACCGGGAGGTATCAGTGAGCAGCCAATACCACTTGATGTTGGCTCTCTTTAAGATCTTGGCTGTATCCGACTTCGTCGGTGCATCCCCGGGCCATTTCTTGCGTGACGCTAAAAACATCATTAAGAATGTTCGTGATAAGAAACAATAAGATACTTGTGGAGCCGGCTTATATCCTTGCGTTCCGTGAGCACTTTAATGAAGACGGAACGTATAAGAGCGAAGAGTCAAGGCGGCTCTTTGAATACCTGTTCTACTTCTATTCAAAAGAATCACCATATTATGAGACGGAAAAGCATCGCAAAATTGAAGTACTTAGCAAGAAGTACAATCTTGATTCCAAGAAGTTTGAAGAAAAGTATAAAGAAGAAATTGAGCTGTTCAAAGACATATACTTCTCCCAAGAAGAAAGAGTAAGGGAGCGCATAAAGGATAAGATAGATGAGGCTATTGAGTATTTCTCTTATTTGACAATCAATGAAGATGTGTTATTGCAAATGCCAAAGCTAAGTAAAGCAATCAATGACCTTATCAAATTCAAAGAGCAACTTGAAACCTCGATAGGCAAGAGCCAGAAAGCAAGAGGTGACCGTAAGCTTTCGCTCTTGGAGTCTAAAAAAATATAGTCATGGATAAAGGTATTAAACAATCGCAGAAGCTATTAAACAGGCTCATACGATCTGGTGTGGATTTAGGACCATACCTTTTAGAAGATGGTATTATAGGGCCAAAGACAACCTATGCTTTCCATAAGTTAGAGAACCTTTTAGCACCTTACATGAAAACTCCGCCGTCTTTAAAAAATCCGGTGGTAGCTGCGATCAGGATGTCTGATGACCTTGATAATAAGTTCTCAGACATCATGGCCCTTTATGCATTAAAAGAATCCGGCGCACTGTTGTCCGCCCTTGTCCCTTGCTCTACGAAACCATCACCTGTGGCCGAGTATACGCAACGCTTGTATACTGTATCAGGGCTCTCCGGCGTGGCTATAATGGCAGAGGGGTATTACCACCAGATATGGAAGTATAGTAGTGGGGGGTGGTCAGGGCTGCCTCACTGGAAGCAACTGTTAGGACCTGTAACTATATATAGAGACAATATAGTTAATAAACGTATTGATAGAAGTAGCCCACAGCAGTCTGGCTTCTTCGGGATTAACTTACATTCATGGCGGGGGTGGGTCTCCCCTGTTATAGGGTATTGGAAAGACATTAAAAGTGGTACCGGGGTGTCATTATCAAAAGGGTGTCAGGTCGTTGACGCTGACACCCTTACTGATCTTTTATTCTTTTACAAAGGCAAGAACCTGTCTTATTTGCTTGTCCATGTATCAAGCCTTAAATGAGACCTAAATCGGTCGCCCTTTCCAAGAATTCCTCTTCAGATATATAATAAGCCCTGCTTATCTGTAAGTGCTTGATCTTGCCGTCTTTGACAAGGTTAAGCACTTTATTGTATTCTACATTATGCTTATCACAAAGTGTCTTTGCTGAGTAGTACATGACACCATCGATCTCTTTCGTCTTTTTCTTCCCTGCCCCCTTTTTCTTAAGTGCAGGGTTGTCAATCTTAGAAGGGTCAAAGGCTATGTTGATCATAACCTCCCCAAGGTCATCCCTCTTTATTTCGTTGTCCGGGATTAGACCTCTTAAAAGCATTGACCCAAGCTCGCATTCGGTAAGTCCGTATTCGGACATATATCGATGGTAATTTGCAAAAATTTTCTTTTCCATGGGTCTATCTTTTTAAAATGATGATTAAGAATAGTATTATAATTACGATAATTAAGGTGTTTACCAATTCCCACCTCCCCTTTATCTTGGGTGGCTGCTCTTTTATTGTCGTGCTCTTTATGACAACGACCGTATCCTTGATAACACTGTCTTTACACTCACAATAGACAAGTGCCCGGTCTTCTATCTTCTTTATTTTTAATATTACACGCTCTTGAATGATAGTCGTATCCCTGAGCGTGTCCACGGATGTCTCATACAAAATAGAGTCGCGCTCTATCTTGATTTCCCTTACCACCTTGGTAGTGTCCACATGGGTAAGGGTTATCCTTGATCTCTTTTTGCAAGAGACCAAGGATAACACGAGCAACATGGGTAATAGCGTTCTCATTCTTCCTCCTTATCCCATTTACCCAGGGGGCAACTACTTAATGGAGAAGCTACCTTTGCTTTTAAGACACAGCCGCACACGCTGCATCGCAAGACCCCCATTGTCTCTTTTTTCTTATCACAGGCAAGACATATAGGGTACCTCTTGACGGCTATATCCTTACGTCTTCCTGTGAGGTAATTGAAGAATCCTTCTGCTATCTCTTTGTGTCTACTCATAGTACTATATTTTAGGTTAAACTTAATTTACACTAACTAATTTCTGCTCCTCAGCACTGTCGAAGTTGTATTTATTACCACTTCTTAGCGCTTTCTCTCGCTCAGACAATACCTTATAAAGGTCGTAACGTTTCACGCCATCAATGATGGCACTTTTAGCCATATTGACTCCAATAGGAATTTCCCCCATCATCCCATCTCTGTTTTTACCTATGATAAAATAAATTCTATTTGAGGTAGAATCCCCATTGTACTCGTCAAAGCCATACATTTCCGGGCGCCATAAGTGAATGATCACATCAGACTTCGCTTCTATTTCTTGTGTATCCCGGATGAAAGCATTTGAAGGCTTGTACATGTTGTTTTTGTTATTGAGGCTGTTTACTTCCTTAGTGTACTGAACAAGGTTAATACACAAAGCGCCCTCCCTTGCAAACGACTTTAGTATAGCCATAGTCGTTTCTTTAGATTTCTTCCTGTCCTCATATTTGGTGCTGCCTATCTCTCCAATATGGTCAAGGATGATGACAGGCTTCAACTTCCGCTTATTGCAGTCAGCCATAAAGTGCTTGCACAGGGCAAACAGCTCTGAGTTTGATATGTTGTCATGTATAAACCATAGCCTTTCCTGCGGGTCTATTGCCTTTAATAAGCGCATATATTCTGACTTGTGTGTCAACCGTATGGAGGCGGTATAATTAACCTCCATATCCATGACAGCTGAAATCATCCTGTCAGATATACGTTTGGCAGACATCTCCAAAGAGAGGAACATAACCGCAGCGTCTTTATTTAAATTAATGATCCGGGGGATAAGACTGCATATGACAGCAGTCTTACCGGTGCCGGGCGCACCACCAATTGTTACGATGTAGCCGTATTTCATACTTACCTTCTTTTCTAAGTTTGGAATGTCAATGGTAACAGACTCTTCGGAAGTGTTGTCCTGATCTACGGCTCTTAACAAAGATACTGCTTTCTTGTCTATAGTCTTCGATATAGTTTCAAGAAGGTCATTGACGTTTGACAATAAATCATCCTCCGATTCTATATCATAAAGACGCTGGTCCATGTTCATTATTTCTTCTCTTACTATCTTCTTCTTAAACAAGAAGATAGCCGTATCGAACTCCATGTACTCCGGATGGGATTTATCCCATGTCAGCACATCAAGGACCTCATTGATGTAGGGGTCATCTCTCAAAGAATTTGTAATGAACTTGTTAAAGACGGTTTTGTCTATATCCCCCATCTTTTTATACAACTTGAACAAGACCCTCAAATACTCTTTTGTACTCTCTGTTGCACCAGGCAACTGTTTAAGCAAGTCCGGGTTGTTTAAGCAATGAAATACAACGTTTTTTTCTGCTCTGTCCATAGTTTGTGTTTTTTCAAAAAAAGGCCAACAGGCCTTTTTGGTTAAATCATAGACAACATCTTTTTAAGGGCTGACGGGTCATCGCCCGCCATGCCCTTTGCCAACGCTACCAGCGTTTCTTTTTTTTTGTACCTTCGATGCTCTCTAAGATCTTCTTTGCTTTTTTGAACTTCCCTTCATAGTTGTCAGATGCTGAGGACTTGTTCCCGAACTTTCGATTACTGCCCCCTCTGTTATTAGACTGGTTGAAAGGGCGAATGCTCATTCTGATGGCACTAATGGTGTACATGACCATTTTGTCTCCACCATCTTCCTTTTCTCCATCATAACGCAGGTAGCCCTCTACTTCTATGATGTAACCATATAGGTCGGCAGACCCGTCTTCTTTGTATTTGATCTCAGCGCCTGACTCATCAAACGCTTTTTCGATCAAATCTTCATCTGCAAAGACAGTTATCAAACTGATCTCTTGCTGACGCTTTTGATATATATTAAGCATAAAGCGCCCTTCCTGTCTTGTTGCTTGGATGCCTGAGCGGCTTAAGAATCCTTCTACTTTTACAAACATAGCTTTTTCTTTTTTTATGTTTCTGTAAATATAATCAATAAATTTTAAAATTACAAATTAAATGTACAAAATATCTGCCAAGTCGGCGTTATCCCCAAGGTTATAAAACCCGGGGCGCACGATGCCTATAGAGTCGATCGATTTCATCTTACGTGACATGGCACGCCAGTCCTCAACCCCATCGGCATCGGGAAGCATAATGACAATCTTCCCTTTCAGGAACTCAAGGACATCTATAGTCCTTCGCTTAGTCCCCAGAGCAAGACACACCCGCCCTGTTAATATATTTACGACAAGGGCTGTCTTCTCAGACTCTACAAGGAACAGAAGCTTGGTGTCCTTCTCTACGAGGTGCTGACCAAACAGACAGGTGGTATAGTACCCCTCCCTCTTTAAGTAACTATGAAGGTAAGTAGTACTTCCTTTCCCCTCCCTGTCTCTTTTACCATTGGGCTTGTACCTTATCATCTTGGCGGTATACATATGATTTTTGTCTTGCAACGGGAACACGGTATACCCATTCAAGTGTTTAACACCATAGAGGTCAAAGCTTTCTTTTGTTCTTTTAATGCCTAAATTAGAGGCTAAGAACCGGTACAACGGGTCTTTCTCTATCATGTCGTACCTTATGGTGACATTGTCCATGTAGTTGAAAGACACCGATACCGACTTCCCCTCTGTTTTGACACGCCCGGAGGGTGTGACAAAGTATCCGCAACTGTTCTCCCTGTCACACCGACCGTACTGCATGTCAAGATAGAGGTTCGCTTCCACGTCAATGAAGCGGACAAACCGCTTCTTCCCGCATGCGGGGCAATGGAACTTCTTGGGTGAAGGGTCAAGGGTATACTTGTACCCCTTCGCCCTTGCTTTCATTAAATAGTGCTCCGGTATCATGGCTATCCTAATTCTATTATGTACTCTTTAAGACCTCCGTAGGCAGCACATACCGCCTTTGCCCATAAAGGATCATCCATGGCTTTACCTACGACCCTCTGTTGCTCAGATGTCGCATTGATGATCTTGGATACATTTTCTATCCATACCTTCTGCGTCTCAAAGGCAGCCTTTTGCGCTTCAACGGCATCCGGGTCGTCGCTGTTGAGCTTGATATTGTACCAGAACCGTTCACATATCGACTCAAGCTCCTTCTCAAACTTGTTTATTAAATTTTTAGTAGATTGCCTGTAGAAGTCCGTGCCTTTTAGCTCATCAAGGACTTCGATCATCAGCTGCGAATAGGTGTAAAGCAGCAAGATGTTCTCAACCATCTTTTTCTCTTTGTTTTCCATAGCAAATTGGTTTTGGGTTATGAGTTTTTCAAAAAAATACAATACAATCAACAAGGAAGCTCTGCCTGATAAAGATGAATACTCCGCAGAGGATATCATTGACTTCGTAATGTCAGAATATGGTGGCCACCTGTGTAAGTACTTGAGTGGTGATATGCCGCAAAGGATAATAAAAGCCATGCTGTATATACTATTTGCCCTATTAAAGCAAAATACGTTCTGGTCTCTTGTCTTTCTAAAGGAAATAGTCATAAATCCGATAGCCAAGAACGTGCGCTCATACCGAAAGGCAATACTTGTAGATAACCAAGCATTTACTGCAATAGCAAAGGCTTATATCTATTTCAAAACACATATCAATGTCTATTATAACTTCAAGAGAATCATCAGTATACTAAAAGATGATGCCGTGGAGCCATTCGTAATCGATATTGCCGCTGACAACGACAACATCAAAATACAGCTGCCATTGGCTTGGCCATGCAATCGTGTCATTAATCAGGCTGTGTTTAAATATAAACAACACCATCATTTTTATCTAAAAAATAAAGAGAAAAAGCGAATGAATTTCTCCCTGCGGTCTCATACCGCAATACTATCTTGCTCTTGTGAGACAACCATAATGAACCATAACAAATACGATAAGTTTGAAGCCGATGAAGTGCTCAATACTGTTAAAATCAAATATAAAGACGTATCCAATCTGGCTTGATGTCTTTCTCATCTGCTATCAGGGTAAGCCCCGGTAGAGCTTTATCATGCCTTACGCCGTAGTACTTGACAAGGTATACCTCCCATGCTTTATCCATATACAAGGCGCGCCCTCTTACATACTTTGTATAAGGGACGGCGACCGTAACATGGGACGTCAGTTTCTTGAAAATGATATTACGCCTGCACATGCGGCAGTAATAACCCACAATAATTCTATCGAAGGACTCAGTCTTTCTCTCTACTTTGCCGCACTTTATACATCTCCTGAAATCAATGTCAAGACATAGCTCTTCAAGCGTAATGGCCGGTTCGTTATCATAAGGCATGCGTTCAACAGGATATACCTTGCCTTTATACTCAATACGTTCATCTCCCTCAAAATCACAAGGCTCTGCTTTAATGTACCCATGCCCCAAGTCTATGGGAGACACGGTGACTATGCCCTCTCCAGGGACAAAGATTGTCTCTGCAACTATCTTTGAATAGTATGCTTTATTGCTCTCCTGAAATTCCTTTATATGTCTTATCTCAAGATAAGGAATAATGTATGGGAGGAAAGCAAATGGGTGTATGTTGTCGCGCTGGACAACCAACCCTCTCATCTCTTCTTCTTTTAAAAAAAGAGATGACGGGGATTTGGCTTTTATTTCCAAATACCCGGTCACCTCTTTGTGTTTAAACTTACACTTCATCCTTTGAATTGCTTATCAACTTTCTTAAAGCCGAAGCACATAACTTTGTTTTAGGGTCATCATATGCTTCAAGCTCTTCTATTATCCTCTTGCATATCTTTTTGTCACCATGAAACAGGTCATACATGTCCTTTGCCCATAGATATGCATTCCTGTTTAACGCAATGGCAAGCGCTCTTGCTCCTTTAACGAATTGTTTCATCTTTCTTTGATTTTAACATTAATTCATTCTCTGCTCTTCTTAACAAACTGTATAACTCTCTTGTGTTTTTACTTAAATGCTCCCATCTGAACGAATCGATAAGGTAGAGCTTTAACAACACCATCACCTTCCTGTCCGGGAAAGAGGGGTTTACTATTGTAGGCAGCATCTCGGTCTTGCCCTTGAATAAGCATTTGCTTATTACTTCTCTTACCTCTTCACTATACAAGTCATACATAGGGTCATAATGAAACTCCAGGTCAGGAGTGATTGTGAAAGAGGCAAACCATGCTTGCATCCTATTCCCCTTAGTCCCCGGGCGTATCTTGGTGGCAGATAGCTGTAACTCGAACTTCAGCCGTCCGTCAGGCAAGGCTTTTATTTTGTAATCGCCGCTACGCCCCCGCTTCTCAATGCGCAAGTAGGGCGTGACGGTAACGCCAAAGTACTTCGCAATAAGACGACAGCGCCGTTCTACCACATCTGGGTGATGATGCAAACTCCTAAACTCAAGTAAGAATCTTTCAAATTTACCTTCCATAGTTTTTTATTATAAAAATAAAAAAAAATGGGGGGAATTAACCCCCATTGCCCCTATTCCTCTTTTTGCATAATCTCATCCTCTACTTCCCTGTATACATGCCATAACGGCTTCATGAATGGCCATTTGCTTGTTATCTCATTCACTACGTCATGCAGATGGAGGAGGTAGAACCGATAATCCCCCCTCTCTTCTACTTTCTTCTCGATGTAATCGATGATGCTCTCTTTTAGTTCTTTCATAGTTTTGGTTTTTTAGTTTGGAAATACAACCCTTTATAGCTCTTTCTTGATTCGTACAGCTCCCTTGCTTTATCATCGGGCATAGATGGATCAAGCAAGTCATTGCACGGCAATCCCTGCTCTAACAGCTCGCGTATATATCTCATCCGTACGTGGGATAAGTCAGGGTTAAGGTAGACCGTAAAATCTACCCTTGCCTTTATCCCTTTCCGGATCTCATCTAATTGCTGCCAATTAAATCGACTCATAATCACTGCTTTTAATATAACCCATAATACAATACTACCCTGTGAACCCATTGCCAAACATCTTTCGGATTAGGTGCATAATCTGCTTCCCCTGCATATTTCCTGTAGTATTTGAGAAGCTTCGCAAATATGTTTAGCGTAATCTTCTCAGAATCTCTAAGTGTATTTTTAGTTATTCTTAGCGCCAAGTCTTTTGATAAGCGTGAGACGCGGCTGCTTCCCATGGGTAGGTGCCCATGCCGGTGACATGCATCAATGCCGTCCTGGACTACCAAGACAGTGACTTTTATATCCCATGTATCTTCGCATATGCCGCAGTCAAACTGCATGACATCTTCCAGACAATTAATGCATATTTGCTTCCCAAATCTTTTTTCTATCTCATTAAAAGCATTAATAATCTCTCTTTCAACCATATGCTCTATATAAGGTTGTAATGAGGGTGATGATAGCTTGTCTAATATAGATGACAGCTTTACTATCTCTTTAAAATCGTCCTTTTCCATAGCTCCTTTTTTTAAAAAAAAGGATGGGGTACTACCCCCACCCTTTTAAATGATACCATCATATTCATATATGGTTTTTGCCCACGAATGCGCATCATTAGGCGATATATCTTCCTCCTTTATCCCAAAATATTCCCCATACAGTATTTCTATCTTGTCCATAAGATTAGATATAATGACGTTTGCATCCATATCTATGATGTCATGAGCCCAATCACTTAAATAGGTGATGGCGTCTTTTATGTTTTCAAACTGTTCGTTTTGGGAGTGGTCTTTTTCTTCTAAGAAACAATCGTCAACATAGTAAGGGTCAAGACTTACAAATGGTTCTACTTCTAACTCCGGAGCTCCTTCATAAAGGAACTCATGCAAGTTTACGTAGAGCCCAGCTTGAAAGCTTTCGTTAGTACATTCTAAGCAAGGGAGCTTCCCCTCTTCTTTCTCTAAGGAAACTAAGTAATCTTCAATCTCACGCAAATGTGATTGAATAGGGTAGTGTGTAGCCCAGTTTGAAAGAAGTTCTACCCCTTTATACAATCTTGCTACTTCTTTAATGATATATTTTTTTTCTTTTCCCATAGCTTTTTTTAAAAAAAGGGCATAGGGTAATCCCTTGCCCTTTTAAATAATACCGTCATAAGAACTGATCATCTCCCCCCATTCAATAGGTGATAATGACAGTCGATTCCCGGTGATTCTCTTACACTCCATTTGCAGTTGTTGTAAAGCACCAGCAAGCTCATACTCACACAATTTAATAAGCTTCTCTAACTCTTTTAAGTCATGTTCAGCTATTTCATACATAGCCGCCTTGACAGTTTCAAACACCATCCCATCACCGTGTCTGCCATTTTTTGATGCACATTCAATAGCAAGATCATAATCCAAATCTATGTTGATAGTGTAAGTAAACGTATCCTCTTCTTCTAAAATAAAGCTTCTGGCATTTGAATCAAAACATACTGTTATTGCTTTGTTAAGGCAATGACAGCATGGTAAAGACTTTGTAGCGTTTTGGATAGCAGTTAATTGTTCTTCAATAGAGGAGAGTTGTGTATACGTCTGAACATATACATCAATAGATTGAATACTTTCTATTGCCGCGTATATGCGTATAGCTTTCTTTATTATCTGTATTGTCTCCATAGTTTTTTTTAAAAAAAAGGGGGGCAATCCGCCCCTTGCGTTTCAAAGTAACCCGTCATATTCTTTCATCATTCTCATGATTAAATTTATCTGTTTAACAGACAGTTTTTTTTCTTTCAATGCCGGATGCTCCCACTCATTTTTATGTGCTTCCAATATAGCTTTTAGCTGCTTGGCGTTAAACTTCTTTTTTCTTGAATATGGGAACAAGTCTATTCCGTAGTCTATCCCTTTGAGTATCAGCTCTAAATGAGAATATGGCATGACGGGTAATTCTGTGTATTTCCTTACGTCTAAACCTCTTCTCATGGCTGACAATAGCAAACTCATATGGTTATAAGTTAAATACGGCTTGGCATAGATACTTACATCCACACCTGCTTTCAACCCATACCGTATTTGCTCCATCTGTCCCCAATTGAAATCAGGCTTAGCATAGACACTCACATCCAACCCCTCTTTTAGCCCAAGCCTGATCTCTTCCATCTGTTTCCAGTTAAACTCCGGCTTGGCATACACGCTTACGTCCACGCCTGCTTGTAGCCCTAATCTTATCTCATTCATCTGCCAAGAGCTAAACTCCGGCTTGGCATACCAACTGACATCTAATCCTTCTTCAAGTCCAAACTCGATTTGTTGTAATTGAGCGTTACTGAAAAGTTCTTTGTTTATCTCCATAGCTTTTTTTTAAAAAAAACAGGGGATACATGTCCCTGTTTATAGTAATCCTTTAAATTCTATCAATAGCTTAAGTATACCTCCCATCTGTTCCCAACTAAGCTCCGGCTTAGCGTACCAGATCACATCCACACCTGCTTCCAACCCATGCCTGATCTCTTTCATCTTTTCCCAACTAAACTCGGGTTTAGCGTACCAGCTCACGTCTAATCCCTTTTCCAGACCAAGCCGTATTTGATACATCTGATAACTATCAAACTCCGGCTTGGCATACCAGCTCACGTCTAATCCTTCTTCCAGCCCATCCCTTATTCCCTTCATTTGCCACACATCAAACTCAGGCTTAGCGTACCAACTCACATCCAACCCTGCCTCCA
>BPHB01000005.1 GCA_026003335.1 Chitinophagales bacterium
TCGTTCAGTCGCTTCTTAGCTATATTGTATTGAGCTATCAAGCTGTCGTATGAATTGTTTGCCGACTTTGTCGCTTTATTGAAATTCTGAATATCTCGATACAAAGCGCGCTGCTCGCTACTTAATTCTTTTTGTTTCTGTTTGAGCTCGACACTTCGCTTAGCGAACTCATCAGCGCTAATCGCCCCCGCCTTGAACGCGTCACGCAGCTCTTTCTGTTCAGCTTTCACAGACAAGAGCGCTTTCTCTAAGTCAACTAACTTAGACTCCGCGTCTTTCGCATCAAATTCTATCTCAAAGATTACCTTTTCAGCCATAACGCTTAAATGTTATTTCACACAATAAATCTTCACGCAAGCCATCCACACGCTCAACGATATAAGTGCCGCCAAGCTGCGGTATCTCATACTTTCGAAAGTTCGCAAGTGTGTCTTGTATAAATTCCCTTGTCACACGACACAAACATTTGACCCGTTGCCGGGAAGTGTAGAGCGCCGCTATTTGAGACGATGCCGGCGAAACCTCTGCGACTTGATAGAAATAGCCGGAAGCGATAAAAGTTGTATTGCTATTCGCAGTCGTATGGTCTACATTAAACGCCTCTATTTTTTTATTTAATAACAGCCTTAAATCGAACTCGTCGCTGTCATTACTGAAATCGTAGGCGTCGTACTGATTCCCTAAAATCTCTGCTTCACCGTACTTTAGTGCAACCGAGCGCTGCCCGCTCGGGCTGCGGGATATACTTAGCTCTTGTGTAAGCCCTTGCCGCCCGGGGGTGTGTCGTATTTTTTTGCTTAGCGCCTTGAATTTTATCTCTTTCACTTTCCCTGTACTACCTTCTACACTCGCTATCTCTTCGCCGCTTTTGTCCACCACCTTGATAGTGTCGCCTTCGTCGTATTCAACGGACAGTACATCCAAGATTTCGGGTAACTGCGTGGAAGTGGTGGGCGTTACGCTTATTACTTTGTAAGTCTTCGTTGATATATCGTAGCGTAATACATAGCCTAAATACAGAAAAACCTCCTTTACGAAATCGCGGGTGTTAACGTGCGGCAACAGCACCTCGGCATTGATTTCAGACCAGGGGCGCGTGCCAAACGTCTCGGTATAGGCCTCGTTTAAATGTTTAGGCGTAAAATGAGCCTTCACCCGAATCGGCGCCGTCCCCGTTACCGTCGCACCCGATTGGTTGTAACGAAACCCGAATTTCGTGAAGCCGGTAAATGTGAACTGCTGCGTAGGGTTCTCGTAATAAAAAGGCGAGACGAATAACATGTAAGGGGACACACCCTCCGGTGCGTTTATCTTTTTAGCGTCGATTGTCAAAACAGTAACGTTCGAAGGACGAATGGTCAGGGCATCAAGCTCTTGGTCCGTAGTCCCGGCTCGTGTGTAGCCCGGGAAACCCGAAATAGTGTAATACAGCCCGCGCCGTAAAGGTATGTAATTCGCACTACTATTCGCTATGTAGTCAGCGCCGTCGCCAGCATCGAACTGAGCCGTTGACCAGCTGAAGCTGGCCGGGCTGGTGTTGTTTAGCGTCGCTTCAATCGTGAAACTGTTGTGATTCATTATGTCATTATACACCTTACAAATATGTTTGTAATGCGTGTTTATTATTAAGTTATCCACCGCGCTCGGGAACGTCGTGCCGGGCAGCAGCGACTCGAGTACTTTTTTAAGAGCTAAGTAAGGCTTGTACTTCATTCCGTTCTCGCTCCCGTAATAGCCCGTCTCGTTCAAAGAATAGTCCTGAGCGAGAGCTTCATACATCAAAGCTTTACTACAATAAACGAACCCCGTCGATGGGTCATTAGCCGCCCCGTTATTAGCTACAGTTTTCACAAACACGTGGTCATGGCTGATAGGGAAATTAAGCCACGACCACGCACCGGCGACGACATGCAGCCCCTCGTCCGGTATGCTGAAAAACTCAATAAGCAAATCGCAGCTATACTCTCGCTTCTTAAAATCGTAGCTTTTAAGCGTCAGCTTAGCGTTAAGCTCATACCCTAAAAATATCGCAGTTACGTCATACGTGCCTTGGTTTGACAACAGCGGGTCGGTGATGCCGAACGCGCTGCGAAACTCGGCGGTATCAAGTACGCGAAGCGACGTAGTGTAAGGAGCAACGCTCGACAAGTCGTTCACATTGAACACCACAAAATTGAACTCGGGACGGCTCGTTATAGTCAGCTGTGTGCCTCCTTTAAATATCTCAATCATATCAATATAGCTTTGTCAGGGTAATCAAGGTTAAAATAAGCTTTTAAAGCCAAAGTAGCTTTATTTATAGAGCGATTTAATCGGACGCTCCCCGCGTCCACAAGCGCGTAGTAGCTCGTGGATACAGCGGACAAAGCCGACGACGCCGCGGGGTAAAACACAGCGAGCGGGTCACTAACGACCGAGTCGTGGAGCTCCTGCATCTGCCCGACCTTCGCGCTCTCAACCGTAAGCCCTACCTCGTAGGTGTTGTCCCCTAAATACGCCGCCGGCAGGCTTATATCCAAGAGCTCGGCGCCCCGCGGCGCGGCGCTAACGTAATCAACCTTGAACCCCTCATACCCGCCGCGGTTCGCTACTACTAAAATATCACACTCAGTGCCGTCTACGATGGTGAAGCGCTGGCTCGCTATTTTGTTGAACCTTAGGAAAGTAGAAGAAGAAGCCCCCCCCACGTTTAATTCAAAATCATAAATAGATACAGTGATAATCTCCCCGGGCTGATACACCCGGTAACGGTTCAACTCATAACTATACCCCCCCCTGCCGTCGATAGCTACGTACTTGTAGGAGTGAGGCGGGGGAAGCACGCGGCTAATAGCACTCGCTATCTTAGCCGCCCGCCAGCATGCCGAAGACGCGGGGAGCCCGTTTTTTATGTATATGATATCCTGTAAATTTATCATCACTGTTTTAAATATAAAATAGGCGTTAAATTCCTGTAGTAGTCATCGTAGTCTTGTGTAAACTGTACTTGTGTTATATTAAACCCCTGAGTTATATAGTCAAAATAATTCACGCCGTCATAGAATTTTAAACGCCCCGCGTAATTGAACGCTTCGATACGGGCGTCCGTTGTTGAATTGTAGTCGTTATAAAATGAATAAAGAAGGAAGAAACCGTCACCGCCCGGGTCTAATGTATAAATCCCCCCCGCGAGTGATGATATTTCAAACCTGCCGTCTGGTAAAACTTCGACGTAATTCTCCAGCCCCCCCGGGACGTACACCGTCGCCGTGAAATTAAATTTTATGAGGCGCTGCCCTACTAAGTAGTATTTAGGGGGTAGGAAGGGGACTATAAAGAAGGCGCGACCTGGGTTGTTTAAATTTACAGTAGCCGTTTGCCCGTACAGGTACCCGCCTACCCCGGAACTCATCCCCACCAGCTTGCAGTAAAATTCAGGGTAGCCTGAGGCGCGCGGGAGTATTTTTAACGGAGCGGGGACGATACGCTCCCCGTCGACTACCGGAAGTGTGTTTATCGTTATGTTGTCGACACCGAAAAAAGGGGTGTTTTTCTTCACGGAGTAATAAAAGTATTTATCATCATTAGTCCAAAACTGAGTAGGTTCATTAAAAAATGAGCGGAGGGGGAGGTAACGCCCCGTGAATAGCGTTGAGTTATAAGTTAAAGCCGTATCCTCGACGGTACGATAAAATATCGTTTTACTAACCGTTGCCCCGAAATCGATGATGTCCTCGCGACTCACAAATAACGCTGATGTGACACTACTATAATTAATCACAGCCATGGCTCTTTCTTTTTGTATTTTACCACTTCCCGCCAGATGTGCGAGCTATACAAAAGTAATAAAACGGCGGCAATACCGTCGCTTTTCTCGATATAAGCGTAGCACGCAACCCCAACCACTATCAAGCAGTAGAGCAGCAGCGAAACGAAATAAACAATCTTGTATCCTCTCATTTAGTTACTCTTTTAATTCTTTCTACTATGATAGCCCGCGCCAACCCCGGGGCTTGTTTCTTCACTTCGTCGGTTAGTCTCTGAATTAAGTCCGTGGTTATATCTGCTTTTGGCTCCCATCCCTGCACGTGTATCTTACGCGCGATAGGGTACGCCGCAGCGTCGGGAATGCCCCGTAGTTTTACCCATTCCTTAATCCGTTCCAGCACCACGCCTCCTTCGCTGCGGCGGCTCGGCTCCCTACCAAATTCGAGGTAGTCAAGCCACTCCTGCGTTATGAGTTTAATAGACCGCTCGTCGCTCTCTACCCGCGTACTGTTTAGCAGCGTGCCGGACGCCACCCACCCCTGCGCTACTATTCTGCCACGGAGCTCCTCAGCAGCCGCTTCCACCTCGCTCTTCAATTGTTCAAACACTTTCAACATACATCAGCCGTTACTTCTTCCTCACTTAACACGTCTGTTTGAACTACGATAAAAACGCTGTCGAGTTGCTTCTTGTCTATGTTCACCACAACCGAACGCGAAACGATTTGCCCAGCGCGGTACAGCCCGTTCACTGTCTGCGACATCAGCCGTAGCCCTGTGTTCATCTTAGCGAAAATATCGGCCTCGGTGTCGTCGAGCGCTTGCTTCACGTAGTACCGTATCCGGTATGTAGTCTTGCAAATCGAAGTCAAGCCAACCAGCTGAATTTGAGAGCTTACTACCTCAACTGTAAAAAACTCGCTTTCACCCTGATGCTCCGCCGCGACGTTCGCTTCATTTGCGGTAGCGAAGTAGGCAGCCTTGCCGCTTAAAACGTTGATTGTGTCTGTTATCATTTCATTACCGTTTTCGCTATCTAAGCTACTAAAAAAGTTCGAGACCTCAAAATTTTAATTTTCCCACTTCTGACCTTACTCGAAAACATGTGCAAAAAGTGGGTGTCCCCTGAATTTTTTCGCTGGCGTTCAGGGGACGCCCAGACGGGCAGAAAACGCAGTTTGCCCCCTAACGTGTCCCCAAAGTGTCCCGTGAAAATGCCCTTTTTTTCGCTCGGGGGGCTTGTATTTTTCAAAGCGTTATTTTTTTAAATGTCGCTTCTTTGGGCAGAAACAGGAGACAAGCATCGGGGCTAATTGTACATTTCCAAGGCAACAAAATTTTATTGTCCCCCGAAAAATAAGGGGTCTAAACTTTTCTTCTTATTTTAAGATTGGTTGCATATGCAACTACCGTTATTTTAAATACAGTAGGGGGCACCTTACATTCTACAAGGTGTATGAGCTACTTAAGTGAGGAATTTAGGGGGCGTTCAGGGGACAATTTTCGTCGGCATGCGTTTTCTGCCCTTCCAAGGCGTTTTTTTATTACATGACGGGCAAGATAGTGCAAATTTCAGGGGACAGTTCAGGGGACACTGGGGGGCGTTCAGGGGACAGAAGGGGTAGAAGGGGGTAAAAAGTGTACTTTTTGAAGGTAAAAACTTACATTTTAAGCGAGTACCCTAAAAAGTTAATATTTTGGTTCAAAATATTAGCATTCCAGTTTTCGCCTTACTAAGCCAAATTTTATTTGGCGCAAAAATTGGGTTTTGCGTAAGAGTTTCAAAGAAAGTTAAAGAATATTATTTGACACACCTTTGTTTTTAGGGCTCCAAAGGCAGTTTTTCAAAATCTTACGTAAGATTTGAGGGGCTAAAATTGTGTAATGTTTTGTGGCAAAAAGGTAGATTTGTGTGAACGCAAAAAAATTGCTAACTTTGTGTGTTAACCAAAATTGGAATACTATGAGTAAGCGAAAGAAGTATGCCCCCGTGGCGGAATGGGTGGAACTATACCCGGACGCGCGCGAGATGTTCGTAGCGCTTTGCAGCGCGCGGCACCACCTTCAATACAAGAAGAAGTACCCCCCGTACGCGTTCACGCGTATGAAGAAAAAGATGATACGCGAGGGATATTTAAAAGACCGTTTTTATCCGACTGAAAAAGGGGTAAAATTGTTTACGAAGCTATGCAGGCAAACATAATCTACGCGCGCTCTTGGCTTGATAACGGCTTACCTGACAAGTGTGCCGATTTAATAATAGCAGACCCGCCTTACTATAAGGTGAAGGGAGAATTTGATTTCTCGTGGCGGTCGATGGAGGAGTATTTGGAGGTTGTAGAACGGTGGGCGGTTGAATGCGCCCGGGTGTTGAAAGATAACGGCACCTTGTTATGGTGGGGACACCCGTTAAAAATAGCTTATTCGCAGGTGATACTTGACAAATATTTCAACCTGTTGAACTCGCTTGTTTGGGAGAAGGTGGACTGCCAGACGCGTCGCAATCCTGCGAGCCAGCAGCGCCGGTTTGTGCCGGTTACGGAGCGGCTATTGTTATATGATAAAGGAGACGACAAATCGGGCTGGGAGCGTATATATGACGACCCCGCGCTGTTCTATGAGATTAAAAAGTATTTCGATGACTGGCACGACGCTTCGGGGTTGAGCTTGAAAGAAGTTATACAAAAGGTAGGGAGTACGGCTTCTCATTATCTTGGATTTACAAAGCGTAAAAAGACCCAGTTCCAGTTCCCTACCCGCGAAAAATGGGAGAAGATGGGAGCGTTGCACCCTCATAGCGTGTCATATGAGGAGCTGCGGGCAAGGTATGAGGAGCTGCGGGCAAGGTATGAGGAGCTGCGGCGGTATTTCAACCTTAGCGAGCTGTATAAGACGGATGTACTGCGTTTTTCGCAGGAATCTTTTAAAGCCCCCGAGTTCAGCCACCCCACGAAAAAGCCCGAGACGCTTACTCGCTACTTGATAGAGACGACGTGTCGCCCGGGCGGCTTGGTTGTCGTGCCTTTCGCCGGTAGCGGCACGGAATGCGCGATGGCGCTTGCGACTGGGCGGCGGTTCATTGGCTTTGAGATAGATGAGAAGTATGCTGAACTTGCTCGTAAGCGAGTGGGTAGGTATGCTGCGCAGAAGCGGTTTATTTAAATTTAACGGATATGAAAACAATCAAAAGAATCGTTCGATACTGGCACAAAAAGGTTGCCGGATTTTACCCCCGGATTGATGAACCGCGCGCCGGCGTTTTTATCACGGGCTACATCTCAGTCAGGATAAAGGGGGCTACTCTTGACTTGGAAGGCGATACCCCTAATCCGTATGTAAGAGCTCTGGACAAACTGGCAGAAGAAGCAAAGCCGGTGCTCGAGTCTGAGTACGAAGACTACATCAGTGAATTACTTGACTACATAAAGAAGCAAGACATCCGGGTGGATTATGTCTACGCGGTAGAATACGCGACCTACGGTATTTATGTAATCACCGCATCCGGTCTCGAGTTTTTTGCCGTTGGCAAGCGGTTTATTTAGAACAATTATAAATTACAAAAAAAAGTGTGCAAAAATTTTGCACTTTAAAAGAAAGTTTGTACCTTTGTAGTATAAGGAAAAGGGAAAAAGCCGATTCGCCCTAAAATGGAGGTAGGCAAAACTAAAAACAATAAGAACCATGAAAGTTTTAAGATTGAAAAACTACCGGACAATTAACTCGGGGAAAATTTGGGAGGCTTATTTCAAAGCCGCAAAAAATGACAAACTAAAAGAAGTTTACGTTTACAAAAAAAGGCCGTTCGCGATGCATTGGAGCGACGGGTACGAGGAATCCCACATGTGTTTTGAATGGGGCGGGAAACTATACGCGGTGGTCTCTTACGACCACTACAATGGGCATATAAGCGGATTTACTGACGAGTCGGCTATCATCTCGATGAGAGTAGCCGAAGTAGTGGAGGAAGAAATTTAAGCAACGCAAAGTGCCCCCCTGCGGGGGGCTTTTTTAAAAAAAACAACAAAATCATAAAACCATGAAAAGAATAGAAATCACCATCAGCTTCGCATACTTCAATCGCCCCGAGATGTACAAAGGGGCGGCGCTATTCGTAGAAGATACGCCCAAGATTTTCGTGCCATTTAACCGTCACGAATTAAAAAATATAATAGCTACCTTATATGAGGTAGCGGAAGAGCGCGGTATAAAAGTAGAGAAGGATAGGGAGGGGCATGTAGCGTATCTGTCAGGCAGCTCCTTAAACATACAAGAAGTCGCCGCCCTATTTGAAGAGGTGAAGCGTCGGTACACCCCTAAGCCCCGCTACTATGTAGCTGCAGTTGATAAAAAAGGTAGTTACTACCTCTCTATTGTAGAGAGCGGGCAAAGGCTTATAAAGCGCGGCGCTGATGGTCCCAGTCTTTCCCAGGAACAGTTTTTTTCGCTACCCCTTGGCAAAAAGTTCCGGGTAAGCCGCAATGCGGTTGGGTACCTTCTCCCCGGCACCTATTTTAGTTATGAAGAAGCGCTAAAAGCGCAAGCGCAAATTTATAATGAGATACAGGACCGTCATATCGAAGTAGGCTACCAGGTAGTCGCTATTGAAAAGAACGGCTACACTTTTTTGAATATAATGAAGCGGATAGCTGGAACGCTCGTGAAAACAAGCCGCAGGTCAGAGCGTATTCCCTATGAGCTATTTAAAAGCCTCCCCCTCGGCGCGGCATACAGCCTGGAAAATCTATCGACAGGCTACCCATTGCCGGGGGTATATTCTACGATTGAAGAAGCAGAAGAATCGTTCAACAAAATCATAAAATCATGAAGAATAGAATCAAAGTAGAAGTTAATCTCACAGTAACCTACAAAGCTGCGCTTGCAGCCGTGGAGGGGGTTGCAGGAGTCAAAAAAATAGATCAAGAAATAAAAGCCGTGTACGACTTCGAGGTGGAAAAATGGGAAAGTATCGGAAGATTGAGGTTGTATGAACAAGAGACAGGGTTGTACAGATTCTGCATATATGGAATAATATACGACCCGGAATTACTAAGGGCGGTAATTACCGAGGATGGGACTGTCACTTTCGAAATAGCCCCGCAGGTCACACTTGAAGATTTGCTTTATGATGTTGGGTATTAAAAACACACAATTATGTCAAGAGTAAGATGTTTATTAGAGCGTCTCGGCTACATCGAGCGCTCTTGGGAAAGGTTTGATGAGGATGTATCAGAACTTTGGGAGGAATACACGAAAACAAAAGGGGGGCGCCGCTTTTTCTGGGAATGGGACTGGGATTATACCAGCGCCCCCGAGCCTCCCGAGCTTATGACCCGCGAGCAGTTCAAAACATATCTCTTCGCTATATTGAAAGCTGAGGAGGTGGAGACACTAAGGCACCTCCTCAGATTAGGGTTGGATTATAGAACAGTTAAAGTATTAAAAAAAATACACAAAAAAGGGTTACTATGAAAATAACTAAAAAAGTAGGTGCGTATAGTGTCGAGATAGACACGACTACTAAAGAAGTAAAAGCGACCTGCAAGGAGCCGTTTTCCTGTCAAGGCGGCGAGGTGTTCATTGACCGTGTGAAGGCACTGACTTTCAACATTCACGGCAAGGGGTGGCTGATTTCGGAGGCGCCTGGCGGGCGCCGGTACCTCGAAAAAGGAGGAGAAGTTAATATGATCCTTTATTTATTAAACACCAAAACCAGTAAAATGATTTACATACTGTTATGCATACGAGTTAATCAAAAAGCTAAACGTAAAATAAACACATTATGGCTATTCCAAAAAACAAATCGAGAATGCCAAATTGCGGGCTAACCTATGAGTATTATTGTTCTATTATTGACTGCCCTGATTGCGGCGGCGGCGGGTGGATTGACGATAGATGTGGGCGCGTGGATATGCTGTAATTATTGTAAGGGGGTCGGGCACGTTGAAATTGAGGAATACCGGTGCTGCATTTGGTGATGATGGATGATGCACTGATGATGACTAAGGCTTGCCGGCTACGTTCGGTGATAAGCGTATAGAACAGATGAGCATTAAAGAATTAAAACAACTAAAATCTAAAATATCATGTTAGAATTAATAAAAAAACTAAACGAATCGCCCAAGCCGGAGTGGGTAAAAGAGCACCCGTTCATTAAGGGCGTCAAATATCTACCTATCGACAAAGTAGAACTCCTGCTGAATTCGCTTTTTACGCGGGTAGATATTGAAATTAAAGAAGCCAAGGTGGAACTGAATAGCTGCGTGGTGGTGGTTAGGCTCACCGTTTATACCGGTTCCGAAGTATTTCGTATAGTGGAGGGCGTCGGTGCGGCGCCTGTCAAGACCGCGCATGGGAGTGGAGCTTTGGACCTTGATAAAATGAACAGCTCTGCGCTTATGACAGGCTTCCCCGCTGCCGAGTCGTTCGCTATCAAAGACGCTGCCGAAAAACTTGGGCGCATCTTTGGGTGCGATTTGAACAGGAAAGACGCCATCCCGCTGCGGGATGGTTACTGGGATAAAGTCAAAGAAAATTATTGGGACAAGTATAAAAAATAAGAATCATGGACAGAAAACCTATTTTCAGCCCGAGCGGCGTGCATAAGTTGCTCGGTAAAGGGAAAAAAGAGTATTTTTCGCAAGAGGGCATCAGCTACATATATGAAGTAGTGTACCGCCGCCTTGGGGGTGAGATACCTGACATCAACACTTTTTCGGTAAATTGGGGTAAGGAGCAGGAGCAGGAAGCCAAGAAAGTGCTGCGGGGGCTGGGCTACGAATTTGTCGATGGCGAGTTTAAAGCGTCTGTGGAATTCCCTGATTGGTTTGGAGGCACCTGCGATGGCTTGGGCGAGGATTTTATACTCGAAATAAAATGCCCGTCCACTTACTTAGTTCACATGAAAAGCGTTCTGGACGGCGAAATAAACAAGGCTTATATTGCCCAGATGCAGGCATACATGTGGCTATACGACAAGCCCCGTGCACTGTTTGTAAGCTTCGACCCGCGCTTGCCGCACGCTGCCGGCTTGCATGTGATTGAAGTACCCCGCGAAGAGGATAGTATTGAATTCATGAAGGAGCAGCTTGGGCATGCTATTGAGTACGCTGAAGAGTTACTCACCCGTTTAGAGAACGTTAAACTGCCAACTCTATGAAGATAGACCCCAGTACTTTGAAGGTAGGGCACGAAGGTGTTGCCCTGCCCGAGGGGGTACGGGAATTATTCCTTGTTCCCCGTAATATATCAGTAGAAGTTGAATTCCCTGTCGAGGATGACGGGGTCGTGTTAGAATACGACTTCCCTTTTTATGTACCTCAACACGCCGATTTTTCAACGCTCTTGAGTATCGCATCGGGGTTCTGGCACAGAATTCAATACATCCACGACCGGCTTGGGGTAACTGTTCACGTATGTGTGTACTGCGAAGACGCCCTTGTGATCGCCCTGTTCGTGATGGCGGCTTTTTATGAAGGCTTTTTCATGTACACAGTAAAAATCGGGAAGGGGTCGAAAACGTGTTTGCGATACATCCCCGTAGGCGAGTACCGTTTCGTGGGCGATGCTTCGTATCTATTAACTAAACTAAAATAAAAGAGACATGGAAGAAATTGCTAAATTAATAATAGAGACAGCTAAAGAAAGCGACAATTGCGCTATAGCTGTTGTTTACAACGGGCTAACCGTTTCGGGGCTTGATTACCTCGAGAATTATGAGGTCATAGCGCTTAATGACCTTGCCGAACTTGAAGATACATATAATGTCGTAGCGCTCTTTTGGCGTGATTATATTTTACGTCGTGATTTTGACACGATACTGCAAAAAGTTATTGACAGTTTAGAAGTTTTTTGGAGCTATTACGGTCAATAAAATGAAGTTAAGAGACTATCAGGCTGAGACGATAGCCCGCCTTCGGGAGTTGTTCAGGGGGCACCGTCGCGTGCTCCTCTGTCTCCCTACCGGCGGTGGTAAAACTGTGATATTTAGCCACATCGCCAAGCTTGCGCGTAGCGAGTGCGTTGTTCTGGTGCATCGTCGTGAGCTACAAGAGCAGGCCGCACGGGCGCTTGCGCGTGTGGGAGCACAAGGCGTTACGGTAGAGATGATTATGACTTATCGCAATAAAGTGAAGCGCGGCGAGCCTACACCCGGTTTTGTTATCATCGACGAGGCGCACCGTGGCGAGTTCATCAAACTACTCGAAATAATACCCGAAAACACATTTGTGCTCGGGGTTACGGCAACGCCCATTTTGACCGGCAAGCGCTCGTTAAGCGAGTTCTATTCAGGCTATTACGAGCCGCTGACGACCGGTGATTTGGTAGAAAAAGGGTACCTCTGTCGCTGCGCACACTACGGAGTCCCGGAGGTGAAAGAGGTGAAACTATACGTACGGCAGGGCGAATACACCCCCGAAAGTCAGGAGGAGTATTTTCGAGGTGCCGGCGGCGTTGAGAATGTGCTGAATATGTATCATCAGTACGCTGCTGGGCGCCAGGCGGTTGTGTTTTGCCCGAGCCTGAAATTAGCCCGCGAAATTGCCGGGGCGTTTGGCGATACTGCTGAAATAGTAGACGGCGGTATGGATACAAGGCAACGCGAGGCTATTATAGAAGGCTTCAAACGCGGCGATATACGCATATTGACGAACGTTGACATCGTAACAACCGGGTTCGATTACCCCGCGCTCGATACAATCATATTAGCACGCAAGACGAAAAGCCGCGCGCTTTATTTTCAGATGCTGGGACGCGGGGCGCGTAAACACCCTGGTAAGGACTATTTTACGGTACTTGACCTTGGTAACAATTTTCAGGAGCATGGGTTGTATGACGACCCAACAAACCGGTGGGAACCGTATTTTTACGGTAATCACTTAAAAAAGTCTGCCGGGGATGAGCAGGGCGTACCCCCCGCAAAATCTTGCATTGAGTGCCTTGCGCTGCTACACCCCCGAGCTCAGTTTTGTCATGTTTGCGGCGCCGAGCAGCCGAAGCCGAAAAAAGAAGCGGTAAGAGTTGAAAAAATGGTAGAAATTAGTAAATTGATATCTAAAAGATGGGAAGAGCTTGCGATTGATGAGCTCGACGCCTATGCTTCTGCCAAAGGCTACAAACACCACTGGGTGATACATCAACTATTACGGCGCGGCAGACATGCCCTTGAAGAATATGCCGCCTTGAAAGGCTACAAACATGGCTGGGTAGCATTCACACTATCAAAAATAGCTAAAAACAAACTCGTATGAGTAAAATATCAGTTTATAAGAACGTTCGTGACAACAGCGGTTTTGCCGTTTGGGATATAGCCGACTTCCTCTTTCTTGTAAGACACGAGTTAAGCCCCGAAGTTGCTCAATACCGACGCGGCGAACGGGACAAGAAAGATATCCCTGCTGTGACAGTGAGCGGTGTTTTTGAACCGACGCGCCGGAAAGAGAATTTAAAGCACCACAGCGGCTTTATAGCCGTTGACATAGACAACAATACAGAGGTAGCCGAAACCCTGCGGGCTGACAAGTACACTTATGCGCTATTTAAGAGCGTGAGCGGCAAGGGGCTTTGTGTGATTGTACGCCTACCGGCAGGGATTGAGACAGCCGAGGAGCATGAAGCCTACGCCCGCGCCCTTTTCGAATATTACTATAAGCTGTATAGCATCGAGGTCGACGAGAGCTGCAAGGACGTGACCCGCCTGCGTATCCTGAGCCACGACCGAGACTTATATTTGAATGAAAAAGCGCAGGTATTTGAAGCTAAGAAAGAGATAGAATGCCCGCGGGTTGTGAATAACGACCCGCTACCGCTTGGCGACAGTGATATTGAGCGAATAGAGCGCCTTGTGCGTTTGATAGAAGAGAAAGAGATTGATATTTGCGACAGTTACGATGACTGGATGCGCCTCTCTTTCGCATTCCAGCGCGTGCCTAACGGACGTGACTTTTTCGAACGGATTTCATATATTAGAGGTAAAGTAAAGCCCGATACGCAGGCGGCAGACCCTCGCAAGGTGGAGTTACAGTTCGAAAGAGCTGCGAGGTACGCACCAAAAAGCGACATAGGCACATTTTTCTATCTTTGCAAGCGCAGGGGGCTTTATGTAGGGAGAGGTAAAAAAAACAATAAAAATGAGAAAATGAATGCGGAAGAGCTGGGGTATGACCTGAGTAATGCCGGCGACTTTGTGGAGTACACGGTGCGGTTGAACTCAGAGCGGTTTTATTTCGATACTCTACGTCAAACGCTTTTTATAGACAACAAGGAGGCGGACGAGGTGGCGATAAATTCAGTATGGAACGAGATACGGCGCTTGTATCCGAAAAAGAAACTTGACAAGAGTATAGTAACAAACATACTTTACTCGAATGTTGTCAGGCAGGTTGACCCGCTCGCCGAGCTCCTGGACGAGCTGCCGGAGCCGGGCGATTACGGGATGATAAAACAACTCGCGGCGTCGCTAAAAACGAAATACGACATACCTGTAGAGTTGTATCTTCGCAAATTCCTTGTCGGCATCATCGGGGGCATGAAAGCACGGCGGGACAGTCCTGGCACCCCCTGCGCGCAGTTTACGCCGGTGCTGGTCGGGGGCCCCGGATTGGGCAAAACGTATTTTTGTCAAAACCTATTGCCCGACTCTTTCAAGGAATTTGTAGCCGAGATAGCGTTGACCGGCAAACCCACAGACGATTATCCCGTGATGTTCAATAATTTGCTGGTGGTCATCGACGAGTGGGACAGCGTAAAGCGTGTACCCGCCCCCTACTTCCGAAATTTGATTACAATGAAAGACAAGACCGTGCGCTTGTCCTATCGTCGTGACCCCCTGACCTACATACGCCGGGCGAGCATCATAGGGACAAGTAACCACATCGACCTCATCCCCGACCCGCAAAACAACCGCCGTATTGTACCTATCGAGGTGGTGGACATCGACCATGATTTGTACAATTCTGTTGACAAAACGCTGTTGCTTGCGGAAGCGATGTATTGGTATAATCAAGGTGAAGTGGCTCAAATAAGTTCAGACGATTTAGCAGTATTTAACACAGCCGACAGCCCGTACGCATCTCTGAACGACGTTGAAATAATAGTCAAGGAGCATGTAATGCCCTCCGCCGAATTCATATATACTGCTACCGAGATAGCGGCGCTAATCAAGGAAAAGTACAATTTACAAGTAAGCCCGCGCAAGGTTTCGTCTGTATTGAAGACATACGGCTATGAATACACAGAAGCACGTATAAACACAGTGAAAAAGAAAGGATTCAGGGTAGAGTTACTATGAAAGTAGATATAAAAGACTTCATTAGAGACTTACACAAAAACGGGGCGTCGCTCATAGAGATGAAGCAGGCGCTCATACAGGCGGGGTACGTTAAAAGCGACAAGGAAGCGAAAGCGCTGATTCGAGGTGTCCTCGATTTCGAAGACACCGCCATAGCACAAGGGCGTCCGCTCGATGATTTTTTGAACTGGGCGATAAGCGACATCATTGTGAATGAGATACGAGCGCTAAAGAGCAAGCAGGGCAAACTTACCGATCCAGAGTTCAAGCGCTTTGTAGAGCTTTGTAAATTAATAGGCTACGACGTTTACAGTAAGAAACGTATAGAGGCCGACTTTGAAGCCAACAAAGACACCACTACGCGCCCTGTACTGAAAATCGGAGATATAGAAATAGACCTGGGATGATAATCAAACCTTTCGCTACGCAAGAAAAATTTATAAAGGCGGCATTGTCTGGCAAGTATTCGGTGATATATTTCGGCGGCGCTATACGAGGCGGCAAAACCTTCGCCGGGTTGTATTTCGTATAGTGGAGGGCGTCGGTGCGGCGCCTGTCAAGACCGCGCAGGGGAGTGGAGCTTTGGACCTTGATAAAATGAACAGCTCTGCGCTTATGACAGGCTTCCCCGCTGCCGAGTCGTTCGCTATCAAGGACGCCGCCGAAAAGTTGGGGCGGATTTTTGGCAGCGATTTGAACAGGAAAGACGTGCTCTCTTTGGGAGCCGGATACTGGGACAAAGTTAAAGAAAATTACTGGGACAAATATAAAAAATAAAGAATCATGGACAGAAAACCTATTTTCAGCCCGAGCGGCGTGCATAAGTTGCTCGGTAAAGGGAAAAAAGAGTATTTTTCGCAAGAGGGCATCAGCTACATATATGAAGTAGTGTACCGCCGCCTTGGGGGTGAGATACCTGACATCAACACTTTTTCGGTAAATTGGGGTAAGGAGCAGGAGCAGGAAGCCAAGAAAGTGCTGCGGGGGCTGGGCTACGAATTTGTCGATGGCGAGTTTAAAGCGTCTGTGGAATTCCCTGATTGGGTTGGAGGCACCTGCGATGGCTTGGGCGAGGATTTTATACTCGAAATAAAATGCCCGTCCACTTACTTAGTTCACATGAAAAGCGTTCTGGACGGCGAAATAAACAAGGCTTATATTGCCCAGATGCAGGCATACATGTGGCTATACGACAAGCCCCGTGCACTGTTTGTAAGCTTCGACCCGCGCTTGCCGCACGCTGCCGGCTTGCATGTGATTGAAGTACCCCGCGAAGAGGATAGTATTGAATTCATGAAGGAGCAGCTTGGGCATGCTATTGAGTACGCTGAAGAGTTACTCACCCGTTTAGAGAACGTTAAACTGCCAACTCTATGAAGATAGACCCCAGTACTTTGAAGGTAGGGCACGAAGGTGTTGCCCTGCCCGAGGGGGTACGGGAATTATTCCTTGTTCCCCGTAATATATCAGTAGAAGTTGAATTCCCTGTCGAGGATGACGGGGTCGTGTTAGAATACGACTTCCCTTTTTATGTACCTCAACACGCCGATTTTTCAACGCTCTTGAGTATCGCATCGGGGTTCTGGCACAGAATTCAATACATCCACGACCGGCTTGGGGTAACTGTTCACGTATGTGTGTACTGCGAAGACGCCCTTGTGATCGCCCTGTTCGTGATGGCGGCTTTTTATGAAGGCTTTTTCATGTACACAGTAAAAATCGGGAAGGGGTCGAAAACGTGTTTGCGATACATCCCCGTAGGCGAGTACCGTTTCGTGGGCGATGCTTCGTATCTATTAACTAAACTAAAATAAAAGAGACATGGAAGAAATTGCTAAATTAATAATAGAGACAGCTAAAGAAAGCGACAATTGCGCTATAGCTGTTGTTTACAACGGGCTAACCGTTTCGGGGCTTGATTACCTCGAGAATTATGAGGTCATAGCGCTTAATGACCTTGCCGAACTTGAAGATACATATAATGTCGTAGCGCTCTTTTGGCGTGATTATATTTTACGTCGTGATTTTGACACGATACTGCAAAAAGTTATTGACAGTTTAGAAGTTTTTTGGAGCTATTACGGTCAATAAAATGAAGTTAAGAGACTATCAGGCTGAGACGATAGCCCGCCTTCGGGAGTTGTTCAGGGGGCACCGTCGCGTGCTCCTCTGTCTCCCTACCGGCGGTGGTAAAACTGTGATATTTAGCCACATCGCCAAGCTTGCGCGTAGCGAGTGCGTTGTTCTGGTGCATCGTCGTGAGCTACAAGAGCAGGCCGCACGGGCGCTTGCGCGTGTGGGAGCACAAGGCGTTACGGTAGAGATGATTATGACTTATCGCAATAAAGTGAAGCGCGGCGAGCCTACACCCGGTTTTGTTATCATCGACGAGGCGCACCGTGGCGAGTTCATCAAACTACTCGAAATAATACCCGAAAACACATTTGTGCTCGGGGTTACGGCAACGCCCATTTTGACCGGCAAGCGCTCGTTAAGCGAGTTCTATTCAGGCTATTACGAGCCGCTGACGACCGGTGATTTGGTAGAAAAAGGGTACCTCTGTCGCTGCGCACACTACGGAGTCCCGGAGGTGAAAGAGGTGAAACTATACGTACGGCAGGGCGAATACACCCCCGAAAGTCAGGAGGAGTATTTTCGAGGTGCCGGCGGCGTTGAGAATGTGCTGAATATGTATCATCAGTACGCTGCTGGGCGCCAGGCGGTTGTGTTTTGCCCGAGCCTGAAATTAGCCCGCGAAATTGCCGGGGCGTTTGGCGATACTGCTGAAATAGTAGACGGCGGTATGGATACAAGGCAACGCGAGGCTATTATAGAAGGCTTCAAACGCGGCGATATACGCATATTGACGAACGTTGACATCGTAACAACCGGGTTCGATTACCCCGCGCTCGATACAATCATATTAGCACGCAAGACGAAAAGCCGCGCGCTTTATTTTCAGATGCTGGGACGCGGGGCGCGTAAACACCCTGGTAAGGACTATTTTACGGTACTTGACCTTGGTAACAATTTTCAGGAGCATGGGTTGTATGACGACCCAACAAACCGGTGGGAACCGTATTTTTACGGTAATCACTTAAAAAAGTCTGCCGGGGATGAGCAGGGCGTACCCCCCGCAAAATCTTGCATTGAGTGCCTTGCGCTGCTACACCCCCGAGCTCAGTTTTGTCATGTTTGCGGCGCCGAGCAGCCGAAGCCGAAAAAAGAAGCGGTAAGAGTTGAAAAAATGGTAGAAATTAGTAAATTGATATCTAAAAGATGGGAAGAGCTTGCGATTGATGAGCTCGACGCCTATGCTTCTGCCAAAGGCTACAAACACCACTGGGTGATACATCAACTATTACGGCGCGGCAGACATGCCCTTGAAGAATATGCCGCCTTGAAAGGCTACAAACATGGCTGGGTAGCATTCACACTATCAAAAATAGCTAAAAACAAACTCGTATGAGTAAAATATCAGTTTATAAGAACGTTCGTGACAACAGCGGTTTTGCCGTTTGGGATATAGCCGACTTCCTCTTTCTTGTAAGACACGAGTTAAGCCCCGAAGTTGCTCAATACCGACGCGGCGAACGGGACAAGAAAGATATCCCTGCTGTGACAGTGAGCGGTGTTTTTGAACCGACGCGCCGGAAAGAGAATTTAAAGCACCACAGCGGCTTTATAGCCGTTGACATAGACAACAATACAGAGGTAGCCGAAACCCTGCGGGCTGACAAGTACACTTATGCGCTATTTAAGAGCGTGAGCGGCAAGGGGCTTTGTGTGATTGTACGCCTACCGGCAGGGATTGAGACAGCCGAGGAGCATGAAGCCTACGCCCGCGCCCTTTTCGAATATTACTATAAGCTGTATAGCATCGAGGTCGACGAGAGCTGCAAGGACGTGACCCGCCTGCGTATCCTGAGCCACGACCGAGACTTATATTTGAATGAAAAAGCGCAGGTATTTGAAGCTAAGAAAGAGATAGAATGCCCGCGGGTTGTGAATAACGACCCGCTACCGCTTGGCGACAGTGATATTGAGCGAATAGAGCGCCTTGTGCGTTTGATAGAAGAGAAAGAGATTGATATTTGCGACAGTTACGATGACTGGATGCGCCTCTCTTTCGCATTCCAGCGCGTGCCTAACGGACGTGACTTTTTCGAACGGATTTCATATATTAGAGGTAAAGTAAAGCCCGATACGCAGGCGGCAGACCCTCGCAAGGTGGAGTTACAGTTCGAAAGAGCTGCGAGGTACGCACCAAAAAGCGACATAGGCACATTTTTCTATCTTTGCAAGCGCAGGGGGCTTTATGTAGGGAGAGGTAAAAAAAACAATAAAAATGAGAAAATGAATGCGGAAGAGCTGGGGTATGACCTGAGTAATGCCGGCGACTTTGTGGAGTACACGGTGCGGTTGAACTCAGAGCGGTTTTATTTCGATACTCTACGTCAAACGCTTTTTATAGACAACAAGGAGGCGGACGAGGTGGCGATAAATTCAGTATGGAACGAGATACGGCGCTTGTATCCGAAAAAGAAACTTGACAAGAGTATAGTAACAAACATACTTTACTCGAATGTTGTCAGGCAGGTTGACCCGCTCGCCGAGCTCCTGGACGAGCTGCCGGAGCCGGGCGATTACGGGATGATAAAACAACTCGCGGCGTCGCTAAAAACGAAATACGACATACCTGTAGAGTTGTATCTTCGCAAATTCCTTGTCGGCATCATCGGGGGCATGAAAGCACGGCGGGACAGTCCTGGCACCCCCTGCGCGCAGTTTACGCCGGTGCTGGTCGGGGGCCCCGGATTGGGCAAAACGTATTTTTGTCAAAACCTATTGCCCGACTCTTTCAAGGAATTTGTAGCCGAGATAGCGTTGACCGGCAAACCCACAGACGATTATCCCGTGATGTTCAATAATTTGCTGGTGGTCATCGACGAGTGGGACAGCGTAAAGCGTGTACCCGCCCCCTACTTCCGAAATTTGATTACAATGAAAGACAAGACCGTGCGCTTGTCCTATCGTCGTGACCCCCTGACCTACATACGCCGGGCGAGCATCATAGGGACAAGTAACCACATCGACCTCATCCCCGACCCGCAAAACAACCGCCGTATTGTACCTATCGAGGTGGTGGACATCGACCATGATTTGTACAATTCTGTTGACAAAACGCTGTTGCTTGCGGAAGCGATGTATTGGTATAATCAAGGTGAAGTGGCTCAAATAAGTTCAGACGATTTAGCAGTATTTAACACAGCCGACAGCCCGTACGCATCTCTGAACGACGTTGAAATAATAGTCAAGGAGCATGTAATGCCCTCCGCCGAATTCATATATACTGCTACCGAGATAGCGGCGCTAATCAAGGAAAAGTACAATTTACAAGTAAGCCCGCGCAAGGTTTCGTCTGTATTGAAGACATACGGCTATGAATACACAGAAGCACGTATAAACACAGTGAAAAAGAAAGGATTCAGGGTAGAGTTACTATGAAAGTAGATATAAAAGACTTCATTAGAGACTTACACAAAAACGGGGCGTCGCTCATAGAGATGAAGCAGGCGCTCATACAGGCGGGGTACGTTAAAAGCGACAAGGAAGCGAAAGCGCTGATTCGAGGTGTCCTCGATTTCGAAGACACCGCCATAGCACAAGGGCGTCCGCTCGATGATTTTTTGAACTGGGCGATAAGCGACATCATTGTGAATGAGATACGAGCGCTAAAGAGCAAGCAGGGCAAACTTACCGATCCAGAGTTCAAGCGCTTTGTAGAGCTTTGTAAATTAATAGGCTACGACGTTTACAGTAAGAAACGTATAGAGGCCGACTTTGAAGCCAACAAAGACACCACTACGCGCCCTGTACTGAAAATCGGAGATATAGAAATAGACCTGGGATGATAATCAAACCTTTCGCTACGCAAGAAAAATTTATAAAGGCGGCATTGTCTGGCAAGTATTCGGTGATATATTTCGGCGGCGCTATACGAGGCGGCAAAACCTTCGCCGGGTTGCTGGCTATTCTTGCCCTTGCCCGGGTGTACCCTAAGAGCCGCTGGCTCGTAGTACGTAAGGACTACCAGCGCCTGCGTTTAACGACCATCCCCTCGTTCTACAAAATACTACCCGACGCTGCCGTTTCCGGTAACGTGTGTAAGCTGTCGAACGGGAGCGAAATCATATTTTTCGCTGAGAACTACGACAGAGACAAGGACTTGAACCGCTTTCGGGGGTTGGAAATCAACGGGGCTTTGTTGGAGGAGGCGAATGAATTACAGGAGCTTACGTTTATCAAGGTGCAAGAGCGTGTAGGGACACATATCATTGACCCCATGCCCAAACCGTTGATACTTTTAACTTCAAACCCCGACGACAACTGGGTGAAACTGAAATTTTACGATAGATGGAAGAGGAAAGAGTTGCCTGCGGGGTGGGGGTATATCCCTTCCAGGTTGTCAGATAACCCGCACATCCCCAAAGAAGTGGTTGATAATTACAAGCATCTGCCGGCAGAGGCGTATAAACGATTCGTTGAGGGCGATTGGGAAGTGAAAATACAGGTCCCCGACCCGTTTTATCACGCTTTTGACCAGCATCGCCACCTCGTGTCCTGCGAATACAACCCCGATTTGCCGTTGCATTTATCGGTGGATGAGAACGTAGAGCCGTACATGGCGGCGACGGTGTATCAAATCGTTGCCCCCGCCACGGTTCACATGATAGACTTCATCCCGGCAAAAAACGTAGAGCACCTGTGCCGGGAATTTACTGCGCGGTATTACTTTCATGAAGGCGCCGTGTTCCTATACGGAGACGCTACAAGCCAACGCCGCAGCGCGCGCATTTCGGGCAACTTGTTTACTTTAATAGAGAACTATCTCGAACGCTTCAAAGTGATTAACAAAGTACTGACAAGCAACCCGCCGCACCACGCCCGGTGGCTGTTTGTCAATGAATGTTTAGAAAAAGATACGCCCGTACGCCTGCGATTCGACAAATCACTGATGGACGTGGAGATTGAAATGCTGACCGTTCGCTACGCCCCGGATGGCTCTAAAATGAAGGAAAAGATAAGGCAGGACGGTAAGACGTTTGAAAAAAACGGGCACATCAGCGATACGCTCGATTACTTCTTAGTTTCAGCATTCAATGACGCCTTCCGTGCGATGACGGCTGGCAAAAACAAAATAGAAGCAACGCTTGAAAGACTTTCAAAACCAAAAACCAAAAATCCACTGTTATGAACAGAGAACTCTTATTATTCAGAAACGCGACCGTGCTCACTCAATTGCTGATTGAGACACTCGACGAGATGACCGAGAACCGCTTTTATCGTAGAGAGTTAAAGGCGGCTGGGAATCGGTTCTTAAAAGAGCTCGAGCATCACAATTTGAAGTTTTTCAGCGCTGCCGAGCTCACAAAAGATAACGACGCACAGATGCTCTTCCACGAGGTTGTGAGCGCTTGGGAGGACACGCTAAGTAAGTTTTTGAAAGCTGACTTAGTGACTCAAAGCGCTATTATCTTAGCGCTTGAAAACCGCGACGCTGCTTATAAGTTCTTAGAAGACAACAACTTCTACGACGCTAAGCCTGAGCTTGTCGCAGAAATTAAGCGAGTATATGAGGAAGGAAGACAGACTTAATTACGAAGTCGTAAAATATTTTAGAGAACGGGCGCTCGGTTTCATATTTCACATCCCGAACGAGGGTGTGCGCTCCGCCCGGCAGGCGGCTTCTTTGATAGCCCAAGGGCTCACGGCGGGTGTCCCTGACTTTTTCGTAGCGCTTAAAAACGGGCGTTCATTCTTTGTAGAACTGAAAACAGAGAAAGGGCGCTTGTCAAAGCGGCAAAAAGTAGTAGTAAAACAACTAAACGAGTGCAATCAAAGAGTATACTTATGCAGAACGATACAAGAGTTTCAAGCAGGTATTAGAGAGCGAGCGGGCTGGTGCCAGCGTGCGAGCGGTTACTTATTTCAGAATAATTGAGGGCGAGTTGGAAGTAGTCCCCACGGCGGGGGCGTCTTTCCTGCTCACACCTCCGCCCGTTTTTGAACTCGAGGAGGATTATATCAACCGTTTAAGCTTTCGGAGCGTTGTTCAGGCTATTGCCATCGCCCGCGGCTGCGGGGGTAAGTACAGTGTTGCATTCCCTTACTTATATTATGTCCTAAAACACGACGCCGAGCTGGACAAAGTAGAAGCTGAGCAGCTCTACGCCGATGCCCCCTATTTCCCGCATGGCGCCTTCGTGGTGTCGGCTATGCAGCAGCTCGATGAGGTCTTGCGCGTCTTTTATGAAGACCTCGAACGATTCAGCGTAAGCGACAGCGCTATCGCCCGTAGTGTGTTGAAGGAGTTTGACTTTGTTAGCGCTCGTCTACACGCTCGCGGGCGGCGACGCGACTAAGTTCGACAAAGCGCTTTCATTGTCTACCGAAACGGCGCTAACATATATCCGCTTTCCAGGTACGGCAGGGCTATGTGAGTCATAAGGAGTTAGAGCGTATCAAACGCAAATAGTTTAGTGATATGTAAAATTTAAATACTAAGGAAAATGGTAGTATTATCCTTATTTGACGGAATGAGTACAGGTCAGCAAGCGCTAAGAAATTTAGGATTTAGAGTTAGCAAGTACTATGCTTCTGAAATAAAGAAGCACGCAATTGAGCTAACTAAGCACCACTTTCCAAATACAGTGCATTTAGGAGATGTAAAAAATTGGCGTTCTTGGAGCATTGATTGGAGCAAAGTAGATTTGGTATTGAGTGGCTCACCTTGTCAAGACCTATCCTCAATAGGCAAACGGAAAGGTTTACATGCTGAACGTTCAAGCTTGTTTTTTACGTTTGTTGATATTCTGACTCACATACGTAAATACAATAGGAGTGTTTTGTTTTTGCAGGAAAACGTGGCAAGCGCTAAAAAGGAAGATATAGAAATAATGACTGAAACACTTAGCACGAAGCCTGTTTTAATAGACAGTAAATTTTTCACAGCACAGCGCCGGCGCCGGCTCTGGTGGACAAATATAAAAGTAAAAACAGACTCCATCCGTGATGCCGGCATAATGTTTAAGGACATAATAGGGGGGGGGATGGTTGACAAAGATAAGGCTATGACGCTTACGGCTTCATACGCAAAAAGTACAGCTTATCGGGATAAAATTAAGCTACACAAATACTTTGTAAAAAAGCTCAATAACAGCTACGGCGGGGCGTTCAACTATGTTATCGATGAGGACGGTTTATATAGAGCGTTGACGCAAACGGAGATGGAGCGCCTGCAAGGGTTTGAAGATGGATATACAAGTATCCTAAACCGCACGCACGCAGGCAATCTCCTTGGTGATGCGTGGACGCTTCTGGTGATAGAATACATATTCTCGTTTATTTAGAATGCTATCTATTCATTAAATAAAATGTATAAGACTATGGCAGTAGCTAATTTTTCAATCATCGGAAACGAGGTGCTTTTCAATATGTTTGGATGCTTAATAGAGAAGCACGGCTGTGTGATAGAGTATTCAGATTCAGGTGAAATAAAATTTGAGTTGTATAACTGCAATCTTGATACTGACTTTTGTAATTTAACATGCAGATTTACATGCACTTGCAAGTGCATCGTTCTGGATGGAACCGGGCATGAATTGTTTATGTTTGACCTGGCGGAGTCTGTGGCACGCAAAAGTTTTGGACAACGAGCGTCCGGACTGCGCATAACAGTTCCGGAGTTTAAGGAGCTATATCTTAAATACCGGAAGGATATTTAAACCCAAGGCAGGCACGTCCTGCCTTTCTTATTTAGACCCATTCTAAATTTGTAAAAAACTGTGCAAAAATTTTGCACTTTAAAATCTATTTGTTATATTTGTAGTGTAAGGTAAAACAAAAAACAAAGACAACTATGAAGACTCTAAAAGAATACAACCCGAAAGAGACTTACAGATATGTAGTGAGATATTCGCTCGACCCAGCAAAAGACCTCGAGCGCAACTGGAGCACATTTGCTGGGGCTGAGTGCGAGTTCGGACCTTTCTCATACCCGGCAGAGACAGAAGACGAGGCGCGTGAAGAGTACGCTGCCTATATAGGCATATCACCAGAAGAAGTAACAAAAGAGTTCCGTTGGCATAACGGGCTAAACAGCTACGCCCAAGTACACTATGAAGGACTTGGAGCATGGGAGCTAAATGCCAACACGCTCGAAGAAGCGGTTGCTGAGGCAAAGGGAATGAATGAAAGCGATATGTGGTGCACTACTGGTGCAGGCACTGGGCATTTCTTCGCATCGGAAGTGGTCGCTTACATCAAAGTACCCAACAAGGAGAATTTATATATTTTCATATTGGATTAGGTTAGAGCAAACGCACCACCACCACCAGCACGATAAGTGCCAAGATGAGCCAGAGGGCGAGTGTTTTGCTTGCATCTGGCTCTTTTTTTTCTGTTTCTACTATCTTTGTGACCCTGACCGTGTCCCTTACCACTATCGTGTCGCATTCAGCTTTTACGCGTATTGTGTCCTTTACGCGCACGAGTCGCACAGACGCGCGCCCTTGGCGCACAATTGTGTCGATGCGCTGAACCGTGTCTCGCAGCACGATGGACACGGTATCGCGCTCAATCACCCGCTCGCGCACCATTACCGTGTCCACACGGCTTTCAACTATCTGTCTTTTCGCTGCACAGCTACTTAGAACCAGTAGCAGCGTTATCGTTATTTTTTTCATGACCGTAAAGTAGGAAAGGGATAATGATTAACAGCACCGGGCTTATTTCTGTCCAGGTCGCTTTGTCGAAATATACAAGCAGCACAGCCGCGGCCGCAAGCAGCACGGCGAACAGCGTGCTCTTCCAGTGGCATTTTACGTTACTTAGTTTGAAATTTTTCATTTGTAAGCGCGTCGATTTTAGTTTCGAGTACTGTAATACGAATAGTTAGTTTGTTCACATCAACAGTGAGTGATTTAAAGTCTTTGTGTATTGAACTTAATAAATAGCCGATAATCCCTAATAAGAGCATGAGCACGGGGACTAGTACCATCTGAAAAAACTCAAGCATATTCATCGTAATATTTTGTAATAGCGTCGCAAAGAGCATCAGTAAATTTACTTTTGTAGTGTTCAGACATAAGCAACTCAGCGTCTTCCATATTTGTAAAGAATAAGTTCTCAATGAGCACAGCAGGCATGAGGGCCCGCTTCAATACAAAGAAATCAGTTTCTTTGTCGGGGTCGCCGTCTGTGTAGTCAACGCGCGCGGGGATGTCGGGGAACGCTTTCTTGTATTCTTCAATGATAAGCGTAGCCAGTTTGTCAGCGTCAGTATTGCCTCGGCTCGTATAGACTTCAAAGCCGCGCGCAGGGGTGCCGGGACCTCGCATCGTGGTGCCGTGTGCGTTTGAATGAAGGGACAAGAACGTGATACGCTCTTCGTGCTTTCTTAGCCTGTAGTAGGCATTAGCGATTTCAACTCTTGAGGGGAGCGGCGTATCGTATATTTCTGAATACACTTTCTTGACAAAGAAGCCGAGCGCTTCGAGCTTCTCTTTGAGAGCGTTAGCATATTCACGATTGATAACACCCTCATACACTACAAGCCCATCATCGTAAAAGTAGCGCTTCCCTATTTTGAGCGAGGTCGTGTATTGCCCGGTTGCGGGGTCTATGCCGCCATGCCCGGCGTCTAATAGTATTGTTTTTTTCATAGGAGGTAGTTCTTTTTGATAATTTTAGACGGGTAAACGGGTTTGATGTTTACATTTACGTTGATTCTATCACCCTTGTCAGTCAGGCGCTTGGCGTAGTAGTCGGCTTCATCGAGGAAATACCGCCTTAACGCCCGCAGCTCTTCGGCGGTAGCAGGCATGCTTTGTTCAGTCACTTTGCGCACAAAGCCCGTGCTGCTGCTTTGCATTGACCCCATCAGCGTATAGTCCGCCAGTGCCCTGAACGCCACGAAGTTGATAATCGCCTCCGCATCGTTGCCCGGCAGGACGGCGTATAGATACACGTCGCCCGTTAGCGGGGTGTCCACCTCCACCGTGGTGCCGCTCACACTCACAACGTTGCGAAACGCGGCGTCCGTACCGGACAACACCAACGCATCGCCAACAGCTACGGGCGTGTTTAGCTGAATATGAGTAGCGTCCACCACCACAGCTTGCTCGATAGATACGCCGTTGAGGGCGTCGCCCAGCACCAGCGAGCTTTTATCGTAGAACGTGCCCAGCTCCCGCTCTGCTTTGTCAACATAGTTAGCGAGCATTTCAGGGGTTACATGTTTCGATAAATTACCCCTCGCTTGTATAAAGTCAAATTTTACCGCTGTTTTCATTCTACACTAATTGATTTTATTTTAACACTACTGCTCTGACCAGCAAAGAGGACGTGCTCGCTTAGTACGTCCGCCAGCGCCCGTTCTATAATATCCCTATACCTGCGCACGATAAAGTGTTCAGTATAGTAGATAGCGTCGCGCATTTCTTGCACGCTGCCCAGCTTGCCCGCCGTGGGTATGCCGTACAAAATTTCAGGTATCCCGAAGCGTCTGAAAATATTAGCTTTTGCTGTTTCGAGCACTCTGTCGTACTCTTGCGCTATGTTCTTTTTGTCAAGCTGAACAATCTCAGGTTTAAAATCGGGGTTCGTGTACTCTATTCGCATGATTTTAGCGGCATCGCTGCCCGCAAATGCGCTATAGGGGTCGTCGTATCGCTGCAAAAACTCGTCCTCTTCCTTCGAAGCGCTGTTTTTGTACTCGAAAATAATCGTGTCGGGGGCAAAGCCAAACTTGGCATCCCGCAAGGTCGATTTTTTTGCGCTTAGTTCTACAAAAGCGTCGAGCAGCACCTGCGTAGCAAGCGGTACGGGATAAATAAGGGCGGGGTCGAAGATACCCCGCACCATTATCCTGTTTTCATGGCTATACTTGACTCCATCAACCACACCCACATCATATAGGGGGTGGCGTTCAATCGTATTGCGCTGCTCATCTACAATCTTAGCACACCCGACGACCTCGCCTTCATCGTTAGCAAAGAAGCGAATGAAGCGAGGCGACACGGGGTTGAAGTCGGTCACATGCCCTTCGGCGTCTTCAATCAGTTCAATCGCTAACATGTTGTATTTAGCGAGCGACAGCGCAAGCTCGTCGAGCTTTTCGTTGAAAGCGCCAAAAGGGGCATCGAGCCCCCCCCCACGGATGAACATGGTCAACTTGTCCACCGCCGCGCTAAGTGTCTGACTGACAGCGATAGCGTCGTCCACCAAAGCGGGGAGTTCCTTCGTTGGAAGGAGTACCCCAAGCTCGGCAGGCGCGCTGTATTCTATGTATTTTCGCTGTCGTAACATCTTACTCTTCTATTTTTTCGATTTTGTAGCCGTTCGTGCGCAAGAAATCCGCTATTTTATCGTCGATATCCTCGGGTCTGTAAACCCACGCACCTACTCGGGCGGTCTCCCGCCCGACGATGCGGTAGCGTACTTTTTTTTCTTCTTTCTTCTCTTCTTGTTTCTTTTTAATGCTCATCTCTTTAAATGTTTTGGTTAAGCTATCAATAGAGCCTCAAAAGCTGTTTTTGAAGCTGCATAGTCGTAAACCTCACTCGGCGAAGTGCCGGTATAAACCCCGAAGACAGGCATCAGGTTCGGTGCCTGTTCCATGTCCAAAATCAAGGTGAACAGCCCCCCCTTGTCGGTGTCGCTTGTGTCGGCAGAGCCTTCCCGGATTTGCAAGCCGGTTGACCACCCCGCTACACGGAACTGGCCGTTGCTCTCGAATACGCCCACCACCTTGGCAGTAAGCAGCTTTTTGATGTTCGAGAGTGCTTTTGCGTCAATCTCCCACGCCACAAATTCGATTTCGTGTGACAAATTCGCCCGGTAAGTGCCGCGGCTAATATTTTCCCGCGCAATAATAGACCCGTTGAGCCCCTCAACCAAATAGCCCTGTTTGCCGCTTTTGAGAGGCAATGCGGTGATTATGTCTATTGAGACGCTCTCGCCGTTAAGCGTTGTCTTGTAGGTCACCCCGCTCATGTCGATGTCATCCACATTGATGAGGATGAGCTTGTCTTTGATTTTGCCAGAGGGGGCTTTGCATGATACGCCAAAGCCGCCCGATATTGTTGTTATACATCCCATAGCTTTACTTATTTAATGATTCTGATAGCGTCGTCGATGTAAACACCTACGCCAGTTTTGAACGAAGCGCGGACGCGGTACTCGTAATCGAGTGTTACGTCCTTCATGTTCTTAAATAATAGTTGATTGAAGTCTTCTTCGTTGCCGCTAACAACGTGGAAGTTCCTCGGCGACCCGGAAATAATCATGTTAGGAGGCATGGCGTCCAAGCCGTAAATGGGCTTGCCGAGGTACTCCATCGCTTTCTCGCCGCTGGGGTCGAAACCGCCTGCCACGCTGTTGTTGGCTTGCGCTACTTTGTATAGTTCCAGCAAGCGCGTGCTCATGTAGAAGCCGAAACCCGAAGTGCTGCGAAACTTATTAGGCACAGCGCTAATCAAGCGCGCTAAGTTAGCAGTGATGTTCAGCTCGTTCACGTAATGAGCCGTACCTGCGACGCCCGTGCCGCTTTCGCTCGCTATACCGCTCACATTAGAGTAGGCGGTTGCGGTGATGGTGGTCGATGCGATGTCGGTAACTACGAAGTCGAGGCCTTTAAGCGGCGACGCGTTCGAGGGGTAGAAAGTGATAATATCACCTACTCGCAGGTTAGCGTTTGCGGACGCTACTGTAAGGGTAAGGACAGAACCGATTTGCGTGTAGTTATAAGCCGTGAACGCCTGCACCCCATTCACAGGTGCGTATTCGGACACGGCGCCAACGACTTGGTCAAGAAGCGAGTTGTAAGCGTCGGTGAAGGTGAACGTAGTAGGCTCTACTCCCTTACCCTGCACCATCAGCAGGTCGTTTTTTTCGGCGCAGTACTGCAAATACAACTCTATTAGCGCGTTTTCGACTTCGGCGGTTACGTCCGAATCATCCACGGTGCGATGTTGTGGGGCTTGCAACACCGAAGAGGCAAGGTACTGCCATACCCGCGTGCCGTCGAGGGTCATCTGCAGGTCGTAGGTCGCAAGATTGACAAGAATACTGTCATAAGGGGCGTCAGCGGTACCGCTAAATGAGCTCGTGCGGTCATTGAACTTACCCCCCACATTCAGGACAGGGATTTCGGCTTGTTTCCCAAAATGTCCGAAATGCACACTGAACCCGTTGCCTGCCGTCACTTGTTGCTGAGCAAAAACGGCATAGACAAAATCGGGAATCGCTACTGCTTTATTTAAACTGTTATTAATCATCTCTTACGCTTGTTTTTTTGCGGTGAACAACTTTTTTAACAAAGCCGCTTTTGCGCGCTTCTCATCGCTCAGAAAATTGAGCGCCTGGGGTGTGCCATCTTTTTTTGCGGGGGCTTGTGCCTTAGGCGTCTTACCGCCCTTCGCATTCAAGATAGCCTCCATTTTCGCTTTCAAGTCGGCAAGCTCGGCTTTCAATGCAGCTACTTCATCGTTGTTAGCCGCGGCTTCGCCTTCTTCGGCAACGGCTTCACGCACCTCCGAAATTACGCCGTCAGCCACCATAATAACTACACTATCGGCAAGTTCGTACTCACCATCGGGCACCAGCTCGGCTGTACCCACGTAGAAAACCGCGCTACCTACCCAGTCTGCCGGGTTTTCGCTGTCGCTGTCAATCAGCAAAGCTGTCCCGTCGGCGGTCGCGCGCTCGACAGCTAATAGCGCCCAGCGCTCTTTGTTTTCGATTTTAATTTTTTTGAATCCCATCTGTTTGACACTTTTTTGGCTTTTATTTTTATATTTAGCTACAAGCCGAACCAGGTGTTCGTTATTGAGTTTCGCTTCCTCCTGCACAATAATTTGAGTTACAAGACCGATGTTGGCGGCCTCCCGCGCTGTGACAATCGTATCCCGCTTCATCAACGCACGAATTTCTTGCTCTGAAATGGAAAGAGTGCGCGCGTAAATCGACACTAAATCGCCCTGCACCTCCTCAACAAAGTCAGCGTACTCCCTGAGTTTTTCAGCGTCGCCGCTCGCCCATTCAATATAAGGGTTGTGCAGGAGGAATTTAGCGTACTCATAAGCTTTCCGGACGGGAGCCGCTACATACAAAATAGTAGCCGCAGAATAACACGCCCCATGGACAATAGCCTCTTTTATCCTGCCCCCCAAAGCCGATACAATAGCAAAAGCCTCAATAGGGTCGCCGCCATGGCTGTTGATATGCAGTCTTGTATCCTCGTCGCTGCCGGCTTGTGTCAACACACTACCCAGCGTCACCTCGGTGCCTATCTCTCCAAAGATATAGATATCTTTCATCTAATATACTATTTTAAAACAGTCTAAATATAAATAACTTATTTGTATTTTACAAACGGTTTTTGTTTTCTACGCTTACAACGTCGTTAATGTTACGCCGAATATCCTCAACGCGGACCACAGGCGACGGCATACGCTCGAACAGATTAGCAAGGTCAGCCAGCCCGGCAGGGGTCTCGCCTACGAAGCCGCCCGTGGCGTACCCCCGTAGCCTCATGCTCTCTGCCATCATGGCCAGTAGTGCCCCCTCGCTTGTCTGCAGTACGCGTTTGGGAATCACGTACTCGCCCTCGTGCACGATACCTGCAACCCTGAACCCCGTCTCGTCCCTATAATCGTAGCCGCGCCCCGTGAAGCCCCCCTCTGCAAACTTCTTACTTTTTATCGCCGCTATCAAAGAGCCGAAAGTTGCAAGCGTACGGGCGATAGCTTGAATCCGATAAATCTCGCCGGCGCCGGGGACCGCGGCGTTTAGCTTCGAAGCCGCTACGTTCTCATTCGTGAGCGCTTGTTGCAATCCCAGCAGTGCCTCGAACAGCGCAAAGGCTTTTTGTACAATAGCGGCCTCTTCCTGCGCTCCCAGCAGCTCGCCTATAGCTTGACTTGTGAGCTGTGAAAAAGCTTGATACGCCGCAAGCTGTGTTTGAAAATACAAGTCCTCAGCTTGCTTGCGTTTTTCAATTTCAGCGAGTTCGAGCGCCGTCAGCTCCGTCTCGTACTTCAATGCCAGCTCCTGCCGCCGCAGCCTAAATTCCTCCTCTGTTATCAAGTCCTGCTCGTATTTCTCTCGCAGCAACTCCTCTTCTATCGCCCTCTTTTCGAGTAGCAAATCAACCTCCGCAGCAAACGTGTCCTCCCCGAGCTGTTTCTGTCGGGCGATAAAAGCCTCTTGTAAAGCGATTTTAGCCTCTTCGAAAGAACGGCGCTGCTGTAATTCAAGTTCTTGGCGGCGGGCAAGTTCATTGAGTACCTCATCTGTTCGCTTCTTTTCGTATTCTTGTGTGATTTTCAAAATCTCTATTTCAGTCTCTACCTGCAAACGAATGCGCTCCTCGGCTGTCTTGGCGTCCGTAAGCGCTAATTTTAACTGTTCTTGCAACAACTCGATTTGTTTGCGCAGCCGCTCGGCGTCGGCATCCAACTCCGATGGCGGTCGTATTCCTTCGAGCTTTTCAACAGTATCCCGGTAAGCCTCCACACCCGTGTCCAAGGCCTTCAATTCAGTAGAAAGCGCGGCGATGCGTGAAGTAAAAGCCGCCTTAGCCGCTTCATCTCGGCGCCGCTGCTCCTCCTCTTGTATTGATGTCATACCCTCCTCGAATTCCTGTATTAAGCGCAACTCTTCGTTCTGAAATTCGAGCAAAATGCGCCGATATTGTACCGTATCCTCTTCAATACCCTGCAAAGCAGCCGCGCGGCGTATTCGTAACGCCTGCAGGCGCTTTTCAAAGATGGCGGTAACGGCTTCAATCGATTTATTTGTAAGTTCTAAGTTTTCGGCTTCGGCTTCGAGCAGCGCGGCCTGGTTGTCAAGCTCCTCCTGTAGCAATTCACGCTCCCGCTGTTTCAATTCAAAAGCGCGCTGATTGATACTCAATTCCGTCTCCAGCAGCTCAATACGTTTCTCAGCTAAGCTTTGTCTTATCTCGTCTTCATTAGCAAGTCCTTCGGCTTTGCGCAGCTGCTCTTCGAGATTTCGCACCTGGCTCGCAAGCAAAAGCAGTTTTTTTGTCTCAGCTTCGTTTTGTAGTTCCGCTGCCTTTCGCAAAGCCACCACCCGCTGTTCGTACGAGCGCCCCGCGTCGTCTGTTATCCTGTTAAGCTTCTCTATTGTAGAATTGAGCGCCGCCACTTCTGTGTCAACGAGCGCTATCTGCTTCTCGAGCTGTTCGAACTGTGTCTGTAGCCCTTTGATATCTACTTTCTCAATGCCGGCAAGGCTGCCAATGAAGTCGGCCACTACGCCAATGCCCTCGGCAAAAAGCTTGATAAGCTCGGCAAGCGCTTCGAGGATAGGACGTAGCGCCTGAATAACCGTATCCAGCACCGCCCCCAGCGCGTCCATAACCGCAGTGATAGCTTCCGTGCCGGCTTTCGTTTGTTTCAACGCTTGATAGATGCCGATAAGCACCGCGGCGATGATAAAAATAGGGTTGGTAAGCAGCACCTTGCCTAAATTCAAAAACGATTTAGTAAGCTGCCCCATGCCCTCCTTCGAAAGCAAGAAAGCAAAGCCGTTGAGGCGCTCGAACACGTCGCTCACGTCGCCAAGAGCCTGCCCGGCAACGTCGTCCACCTCTTCAAACTCCTCCTTTAAATCTTTATGTTTGTCTATGAGCAGCCCCGCTTCTTCGAACACCTCCCGCATGGCGTCGGCGTAATTCCCTACGTTCGTGCGCCCGTCCTTCACGCTTTGATCGAACTCGATGATAGCGGCACGTAGCTCCTCCACAACTTTTTTTTGATTTTCGAACTCCTCAGTGAGCTCTATACTCCCGTCCTCGTTTTTCTTGAACGCGTCTTCGAGCTCGTTCAGTCGCTTCTTAGCTATATTGTATTGAGCTATCAAGCTGTCGTATGAATTTTTTGCCGACTTTGTCGCTTTATTGAAATTCTGAATATCTCGATACAAAGCGCGCTGCTCGCTACTTAATTCTTTTTGTTTCTGTTTGAGCTCGACACTTCGCTTAGCGAACTCATCAGCGCTAATCGCCCCCGCCTTGAACGCGTCACGCAGCTCTTTCTGTTCAGCTTTCACAGACAAGAGCGCTTTCTCTAAGTCAACTAACTTAGACTCCGCGTCTTTCGCATCAAATTCTATCTCAAAGATTACCTTTTCAGCCATAAC
>BPHB01000006.1 GCA_026003335.1 Chitinophagales bacterium
TGAGAGGCAACACGTATATAATCATCCCTCTGAGCTCTAAAGCGGTTAAAGTGCCGCAAAAGCTGGCCGACCGCCTCGGCTGGGATGAAGTCGAGTACGACGAAGAGGGCAACGAAATTAAGCGTACGAGGAAGCAACCTACCTGGGAGGAGCTTGGCCTGCGTTACAAGCGAAATTTTGGCGACATACGCACGGTCGAGCGAGGAGGAAAGCAATTTATAGTTATAGAGCTCGAGCTGTCTTTCATCAAAGGTGAGGTGCAGGAGGTTATTAAGCTGCAGCGGCAAGGCAAGAAGGATTTTCTCATCCTCAACCAGAGCGAGGCCGTGGCCTGGCTTGCGGGCGAGGATATAGGCATTTGAAACTCGAGCCGGGTTGTACTTTTGCACTTTCGTGATGTTTGCGGCCGCCAGGTTGCCCTGGTGGCCTTTTTGTTGCAGGCAAAGGGACAAAAAAAAGCCAGGCGCAGGCCTGGCGGTGGAGCTATTGGCGGCGAGCTTTAACGGATATAGTACCGTGCACGCCCGCCTACTGTGGAACTGCGATGATACACCTCCCCATGCCAATCCCTTGGCGGTGTAGGCACCTCCACCCACCCAACCTCACGAAGAGGCTGGAGTGGGGCATTTGGGGCCAAGTCGCTCACATAAACCCGCACGGCGTGCGGGTATAATTTCACATAATATTCTTTGCGTGCTCTTTTCCTTCTCTGCGAAAGAACGATTATTAGTGCCATTTCTGTTGGTGTTATGCCACCTGGGCCAGGCGGCGGTTATCGTTGAAGCGCCCTTGCCCAAGGGGCGCCGGTGCTGGTATTCTACTCCTCTTCATCGTAATCGTAGAAATACCCTTGTGAGCGGCATGTCTCCGGATAACCAAATTTTTCCAATGCGACATGGTATTCATAATCGCCCTCAGTCAATAGCGGCAGTTTTACCCCACGAGCTGCCGCAATTGCGAAAGAGCCCGTTGGGTTGTTATCAAATACCAGGTCTATTCCCTCACTACGGGTTTTCTTGCCATTGAGCTCAGCGATGAGCTCGTAGATATCTTTGCCTCCGAAAACTCCGTAACCCTCATAACGATCCTCTTTCCATTTTCTTCCATCTGGGGAGAGCATGTACACTGTAAATGCACCCCGGATGGAGTCGTACGTTGAAATTGACCTTTTGGTGTCACATGTTTTCCAAGAGAAACATCCCATGACTGTTGGTGTTATGCCACCCGGGCCAGGTGGCGGTTTGAGTTTCTCGAGGGGCGCCCATTCCCTCGCTTTCGTTTACAATGCAAATATAAAGGCGCTTATACTACTGTGCAATACCTCGGCCACATTTTAACATTTCTTTAACAGTTGATCGCACAAAAAAGCCTCACTACACACAAGCGCAGTGAGGCAAACACCCTAACAAACTGAAAAAGTATGAACAAAACCGACTACTCGAGTGCAATATAGGTAATATGTGCGATAAGTGCGTGCAGCGCATACAGGGCAAAAACTAACACAAGCCCTTTGCTGCACGCCAGCACGCATGCTGCAACGAGCAGCAGCTTTGCGAGGGTACCAGTGAAGTGCCAAATGTCTCGGAATGTATTCGGCCCGAATTTGTGCGGCATGCCTGGGTCATTGTTGACATACGCTCTTTTCCAGGCCTTTGAGCCAGCCCAGCCCTCAGGCTCAACGCCCATGAGGCGCTCAAAAACTCGAGGCTCGGCGTGATATCTCTCACGCATACCCCAGGCCGCACCTGCAATAAGTGCAAAAATGATCGATAAAATCATAGCTTGCTCATTTAAGCGTGAAAGGAAATTTAACCCTTTTCAACCTTGCAATTTGCATAGTAGCGATTTCATTTACAGGCACCTTTGCGCACTCTTCACCCTTGTACAAATTCCCTTCTTTGTCTTTAACCTCAAGCACAGCATACTCAGCGCCGCACCATGCGATGAATGGCAGGCGTGTATACCTCATTTCGCCTACAAGGAATTTGCTAACATACCCGAGCGGGCCGCCCCTGCGAACGTACTCCTTGAAAATATAACTGCGCCTATCTATCCACCGCACACGTTCAAATGCATAACCCACTTCACTCATTTTGCATCGATTTTATTATCCTCAAAAGTTTCCTGCAATATTGCTGATCCTCTGCCCACCCTCCTGCGCAAATTTTTGCAGCTACTTGCTCCGGCCTGTCAAAATGCCCCCTCACCTTGTACCTGTCACCTCCAATTATCTGCATATAATAATCAAATGCCTGTTCAAGTGAGGCGAATTTCATATACTTACCATCACTAAGCTGCACATACTCGCTACACCTCCAGCATTTAATTCCGAAGGGATTTTTGCCTACTTTGTACAAATAACTTTGCCCATGCCCGGACTCGAGCGTCGCCTGCGCCACCGCCACCAGGGCAACCCGGGGGCATGTTATTTTCTCAAATGCAACCTCAGCCACCTGGCGCTGAAATTCGCTGCTAAAGCGCAGGCCCTCAGGCACACGTGAAACCTCAGGCAGCAGGTGAGCATCAGCAGGCAAAAACACTACCGACTCGCTGCTCTGTCGGCATTGAGCAGATGAGAGCAATAGCAATATCAGCAAAATATACCTCATTCCTCACGGTATTGACGCACAGCTCGAACAACGTTATCAAGAGCGCCCTCGCAGCGCTCGAGCCTGCCCTGCAGCTCCTCACTGTATTTTTGCATTGTGTAGAGCCTTGAGCGATAAATCGAGAGTGAGTCGCTCAGCTGCAAGTTAACTTGCCTTGCATAAGTGACTTCAGCCTTATTCTTGCTGTCTGCAGCAACAAATGCGCCTGCAGCAAGAATAAGCGCAAGCACGCAACCTGCAAATATTGCTGCATTTCTATGCCATGCTGGCACGTACCTGATAGGGTGTACTTTTTCCATATAGCACAAATTTAAAAAAGTGGTATTTGCCTATTTGCTGCACGCATTGCGGCGGGGTTTAACCTCTCTCGCCATCACCCATTTCATTTTTTGCCCACAAAACCAAAAATAACACAAAACCAAGAATAATAAGCCAGTCCATGACTCCTTCATTTAGGTCTCAAAATTAATACAACATCACCCTCCTGCACCTCAGCTAATATCCTGCCCTTATCACCTTCTGAGATTCTTTTTACAATTTGGAATTTACTGTCAATGTGCGAGCCATATCTTAGCGAATAATTAGGCGGCAATAATAATTCATGTTTAATTTTTGAAGCCAACATGTAACGCACCTTTGCTATTGCATCAAGCCACCCACGGCCGTACTCGCTGCTAATAGAAGGTGCCAGGCTCTCAACATCGCTCAAAATGATCTCAAGCTTTTCCATTGCGCTGGGGGTTTTCATTTACAACAATACTTTCAAGCGTCACGGAGTTGATGATGCCTGTCAATTCAACATCAACAAGGTTATCAATGCATACATGCATGCAAGTGCTGTTGAGCTCAATGTTTTGCAACATGTGTTGCAAGAACTCCTCTTTGCTGTTGCAAAAGTTCTCAACCTCAATGAGCAATTTAATTTCAATCGCCAAATTATCAGGTGCCATTCGCTGTGATTTTTATGATGTAGATGCCCTCGCTGTGCAGCGCTATGTGCAGCCTTGCAGGCATGAAGGGCCTGAATAATCTGTGATTTAGCAATATTGTCCGCACTAAAGCCTCATTTGTCAGCTTTTTATGCGTGTGAATGCACACTGTATATTCGCCATTTTCGCCAGCAACAACAATATCCCCCAAAAACCCCTTAGGCAGCACATCCCTATAAAACTCAAGCAATTCGCCCGCATGGGCTGGCGCATAATTGCCCAAAAAAACCAGCCATTTATCTGTGGGCTCGCCTCTATCAAAAAATTCAAAATCAAAAACATTTTCCATTTCACAAAATTTTTAAACAATTATTCAATGCCAGCCTGTCACCCATTTTATAGCCTCCACGTGTGCAAGAGCAATTTCGTTCCTCACACTTTTATCCATTAATAACTTCACCTCATTTTTATTTGTATAATATCCGTTAAAGGTTAAAACACCTTTGCACTCGGTATTGTTTAACAGATATTCATCATGCCTAATTTCAACCCCTCTATCCGCAACGCCATACCCCATAAGTGCAGCGCTAATTTTGCACTGAAATATATTCGCCTCCTCCTTTGCAGTTGTGTAAACTGTTTTTACCCCGCTGGCTTTGCTCCAATTTTGCGAAGCCGCTGAGTTGGCGTGAATGCTCACAAAAAACACATTATCAGCGCCATAGCGGTCGGCGACAGAGTTAATAAAATCAACCGAATGCCGCAAATGGTCAGTAAAATTTCTCGTATCAAATAATGTTAAACTTATGCTATATTGTTGCAGGTATTCATAAATTAAAAAAGCAATATCAGCATTAAATTCCCACTCGTAGAAAATATGCTCTGCGCCATTGTGCATAAAGGCTGGCGACTTATGGCCGGGCTCTTTGCCGCCATGCGCAGAGTCGATAATTATGAATTTATATCTCATAGCTCCCCATTTTATTGCCAACCGCATAGCTCTTTTATTGCATTAACATGAGCATGCGCTATTTCATAGCGCAGATTTACATCCATTAAGCGCATGGCCTCGTTTATGTTAGTATAATAACCTGTCTGTGTGATTATCCCTTTACACAATGTATTTTTTAGGATTGATACGTTGCGCCTATACTTAACGCCTCTATCTTTAAAACCGTAGGCCTTCAAAGCGCTTGTAATGTGTCTCTGAAATACCTCTGCCTCCTCTCGAGCATTATAGTAAATAGTAGTAACACCAGAGGTATCAAACCAGCCACGCCTATTAACCGCATTAGAGCGTATGCTAATAAAAAAAACATTTTCAGGGCCGTGATAATTTGAAAATGCATTAATGTAATTTATAGAGTACTTTGTATGATTGCCTGACCAACACGTGTTAAGTATAGTTGCATATACTTTACGGTAAAAAAATTCATTGTATATAATGTTTGCAATATCCATAGCAAATTCCCACTCTTCAAATTGAACTATTTTGCTTTTGTATGCAAAAGGGAGCGACCGTCTGCCGGGTTGCAGCCGGCCATTTGCAGGGTCGATAATTATGAATTTATATTTTTGCATGGCATTTATATTTAAATTTGCAAAATCTCCATTATTGCATTAGCATGGGCCTCGGCGATTAAGTACCTAACTTCACCGTCCATGAGGTGCAGCACCTCCTCTTTATTTGTATAGAATCCATTCTCTGTAATAACGCCCTTGCATTTTGTTTTTTTCAAAATATATAACCCTTTTCTCTGTTTAATCCCCCTATCTTTAAACCCTAAAGGTGCCAAATAATCGAGGATATGCTTCTGAAATATTGCCGCCTCTTGCTCTGCGCTATAGTAAAGCGTCTCCACGCCACTGGCATTGCTCCACCCTTGCCCCCTGGCGGCATTGGCGTGAATGCTCACGAAAAAAACATTATTTGCACCATATTCATCGCACAAATTATTAATAATGCCCACAGAATGCGCCAAGTGGTTATCCCAGTTCCATGTGTCGGGTAAGGTTTTAAGAAATTTTACCCGCCTTTTCCTGAGCATGTGGCCGAGCATCTCCGCCACATGTCTATTAAATTCCCATTCCTCGAATTGTACATTTCCGCCTTTATACACATTTCCGCCTTTATATTCGAAGAATGGCGAGCGCTTGCCCGGTTGCAGGCGCCCGTGCCCTGGATCGATGACAATTATTTTGCTCATATTATTTGAGTTTAAAACCAAATGAAATTCCAACTCCTGCATAAGGCCTGCCGGCAATATCAATGCCCACGCTCGGCCCCGCTACAAGCGCAAAAGGCCTGCGCTGCACTTTTGCACTTTGCACTTGAAAATTAAAAGAAAGGCCCCCGGGGGGATATTTTACAAAGGGATTTTCGTTACGAAATTCAACGTAGGCATTCCCTGCAGCTGTGTTATACTCAGCAATATGCAGGCGGTCATATACTGAGATATCAAGTGCAAGGCTATCACCTCCAATGCGCCCGGAAATATTGTACCAGGGCGATTTTTTAGCGAAAACACGTGCGCTATCAATAAATACAGTGTCAATAATGCGAACAATTGTTGGAGTAACAGAATATTTTGCAAGTGCAACGCCCAAGCTGTCCGCCCTCCTTTGCGCTGCACGCAATTTCAATGCAAGCGCATTAATTGCGCTATCTTTTACACTTGCTCGTTCCTCAAGGGCTCGCACCACTCGCCACAAATCGGCATTCTCTGCACGCAGCACACGCACCTGCGCAGTATCTCGCCTGCTCTCTAACATCAACAGCTCGCCACCTCCGGCCTTACCACCTCGCCCCTTGCTGCACTCCTTGCAAAGGAAGAGGCCGAAGCCAAGTAAAAAAAATGCCAATATCAAAACATCTTTTTTCATGCTCAAAAGGGTAAATCGTTATCAATATCGAAAACATTGCAGGTAAATAAAAACCCTACCCTGCACTCATTTTCAAGTAGCATAAAATAAGGCTTTACCGCTCCCCGCATGGCGAAATATATTTCGAGCAAGCGCCCATCAATATTATTTCTATACTCGCCATGCAGGGCAAAAAATTTGCAAAGGTTGCTGTATTGCTCCCTCGCCTCCTGCTCCCTTCGCAAAGGGTAGGCAATATATGCGAGGCGTTCAAGGGCGTTGCTGAGCACTGCTTTAGCGTTGCGCATCTCATCGCCCGATGGGTTATTCAATATAAAAGAGATTTGCGGTTGCTTAATGCCTGTCAAGGCGCTGAGCTCAACCTGCGTAATGCCCAGGGCGTCCATTAGGCTTTTAGCTGCTGCTGCTGTCTTCTGTCGCACTCTCATAGTCGCATAATTTAGAAATTAACACTTGATAATAAATATGCACAAGCTGCTCAAATGGTGCGCCGTGCTGGTGAGCAAAAAGGGAAGAATATTCACTGAAAAATGCACTTGCAAGTTTGTTTGCAAGGGCAATAATCTCATCCTCTTTGCCCCTTGTTTTTGCGTGCAATGTTGCTTCATCCATTTTGCTCATTGCTTTTGCCGGGTAAATATTTTTGCAGCTTTTGCTCTGTGATGAGACCTTGAATGTTTTCTCCGTATTGTGCAATCTGTTCAAGAGCCTCAATGTTGAGGTCAAGGATAAGGTTAACAACAGGGTATATCCTGCCGCTGGCGTGCACTCTGTTACCCTTGTGCTTGGTTACCACGAGCCTAAATGGCAAGAATTGCACCCTGCCGGCATGCTGCAAGCAATTATCAAAAGTTGATACTATTTGAGGGATGCTTGCAGCGATAGCGCCTGTGTTAAATTCCCAATATCCAAATTCCTTGCAGCCAATTATCAGGAATTTCATTTTTAGCCGCTCCACCCAATCGGCTTGAAAATTTCCCTCAGAATATTTCCTTGCCAATCCTTGCATATATTGCCCCTTCCATTTCTCATCATCCGCATTATCCTCCACAACGCCATGCTCTGTAGAGCGATAAAATATTCTCCCATCACCTACGGCAACCAGCTGGCCGGCTTTGTTGCGCAGCTCGTAAAAATGTGCGCAGCTCACAGAGGGGTCATCGCTGAAAAATGTAATAGGCAATGAGTTAGGCTTTTCGCCGAACAACTCCCTCATCCGCCGCAGCGTGTCCTCATAGGGAGAGACGAAGCGAAAATAATCGAGCGAAATCGGCAGGCCTTTTTCATTTGTCATGCCCACCTTAATCCGCCCTATCATCCCCAACTGGTTGCCATAATTTCGAATTCTCATATCTCGATTATTTTTAATACACGCTCAGGCTCCCACTCTGCAATCGGCACAGGTTCATAATTCCAAGAAATTATTTTTGGCACACGCTCAAATAATCCCTCTGCTTTTGCCACCTGCACACGCTGTAAAATGGTTTCCTTAAATATTGTTCCGGTTTGATTTTTCAGGGTATATGTCGGCGCAGTGCGCCAGTCCTTAGGTGCAAAGTTGAAAATATACTCAACCTCCAATAATTTCCCATAATTTTCATTCCATGCTCTGCGGTATATCTCGAGCTGCAGCTCATGGCTATCGTAAAAACCTTTTTTGCCTGATTTTACATCGATAATTGCATTTATTCTTTTTTTATTAAAATTCATTTCAACGACAAAGTCTATGGTACCAGCAATGTGCATTTCATCCGACCACACTGGGAATTCTGCAGCAATTATTCTGAGTTCATTATCGTGCATAAATTGAGCCCAGGCGGCTGCATCTTTTAACAGCTCATGCCGCCATGCTGGCGCCTCCTCATAAGGATATTGCTCTATTATTTCCTCCAGCGCCTTTACATGAAAAACACCTTTTTTTGATATTTCTACAAATAGCAGCTGCATTAGTGTTCCATACTCCGCCCTCCGGGCTGCGTATTCATCAGGGTTTATCGCCTCCTTCCACCACCTGCGCAAACCCTCGCCTGCTGGCAGAGTGGCAGAGGCAAAAGAGGTTGCGCTGAGGTAGTACTTCTTCACCTCACCCTCCTTGCGCATATACCACCGCAACCCACCTGGGGCATCGATTCTGTATAAGCGCCCGAGTGGCGCAACACTGGCAACCTCGGGGATTATCTCATTTATGAAATCAGCATCAAACATCGTTAAACGTGATTTTTATTATATTTAGCAAACAGATTGCATCTCTCATGAAATTATCAAAAAAAGCCTTGTTGCAGCTGCTTAGCTGAAGGTATGTGCGCTCGGCCTCCGGAAAGGTGTGTACTGCGCAATGTGATTCACCCAGCAGCCAGAGCGCAGTAAAACCCTGAGGCTTAAAATGATGCTCTGTATTCAAGCACAGAAAAGGGGTTTGCCTTAAAGAAGGATCGCAGCGCCCTTTTGCTTTGCACAACCTCATTGCCAAATAGGTCTCTCATGCCGTTAGCGTTTATTAACAAAAAGCGCCCTCAGCCTATGCGGCCGGGGCGCAGTATGAAAAAAACTAAAACCACATGCACACACTGAAAAGCTGCCGAGCGAGCGCCCGGCAGCTGAAAAAAAACAACTCACTAACTGTACACAAAATTTTTCTCATAGCATGTCTCGTTCATGGCGCAAATATAAAGCAGCTTAAATGCCTGCGCAAGGGTTTGCGCATTTTTTAGATGATTTTTAAGAAAAGGCGTTGAGTTTTAGACGAATTGCAATCTATTGCCGCAAACGTTGCACAAATAGTTGCTCACCCGCCTATTCTTTAAACGACATCTAAAACTAATGCCTGCATGCATGCAAAAAGTGCAAAGGCCTTTACCTTAGCGCAAAACAAAAGAGCTCATGAAAGCTGAGAAAGAATTCCTATGCTCTATAATCCTGGGCGTTCTCTCTGAGGCAAACAACAGGGGGGAGGCGCTGCCAGATGCAGCCTCTTTGCACATTTTAAAGGAAATAGCCGAAGAGCTCGAGAACCCACCTCGGGATGATAAGCACAGCATTGCCATGTACCTTATATTCGCCGAGCTGCTTACCCATTTCGCCATCCTGATAGAGCGAGAGGTAGAGCATTTGATCGTTTCACAAAATTAAAATTTGCATGCTATGATGTACAATGATTTTGCGCAAGTTGTGCGCATGATTGGACATGATGCCGCCCTGTTGCTGTGGGCTATTGTTGAGAATGCGCAGCAGCAGGGCGGTTTTTATTTCCTCATGCCTGCAAAGGAGTTTCCTTTGAGCCGCTATCGCCTTAACAAGGCTGCCGAGTACTTGCAAGGGCGAGGCATTATTCGCAGGCACCGCCGCGGCGCATTTGGCACCTATCACTACACTCTGCTGCGCATGCCTGAGGAGCTCAAGGAATTTTTTAACTCACATAAGGACGTTTATATGAGTGCAAATGAGTTAAGAGATGCGCTAACACCCCCTCAGGGGCCTGCCGCACAGCAAAAACCTTTGCACTCACATAAGTATGATTATGTGACTTTAAAAAATTTGGGCGGGGATGAGGGGCTATCATCATCAACAAATCCGCCACTTGAAAAATGGCAAACCATTGAGATACAGGAAGATATCTATCCGCCAGTAGACAAAAACGCTCAACAATACCGCCCTGGAAGCACTGATTTTTGCTCAGCTTGCGTATTATATAGTAATACTAGAGTATTATTATCTTCTAAAGAAGATAATAAATTAGATAGTAATAATACGCAAGCTGCCGCAAAACTTGCCGGCAGTTCTGCAGCGCAAGTTCAGCCTGCGAGTTTTCAGCTTGAGCAACAGGTTATGCGGCAAAAGAAGAAGAAGCCCGCCGTGCAAAAGATCACTGACAGGGTTGAGCAAATGCGGGCGATGAAGGATTATTGCCTGCGCTATCGCCGCAAGGCATTTAACCAGCTTGCTGCGCTAACTGGCGAGAACCCAGAAGATCTTTACGAAAGGTTCTCCTTCTGGTGGTTCAAGACAGCCGGGCGAGAATTTGATGGAACGCCCGCCGCAAAGAAATGGGCCTGGAACACACTTGCCAAGTGGCAAAAAACAAAGATGGCAAAGCAAAAAGCCGGCGAAGTGGAGGATTTCGAAGACGTAACCCGGGAAATGGTTCAACGATGGGCAATGAAGCACCTATACTGCGAAGAGCTCAGCGAGGAGGAGCTCGTGCAGAAATACAAGTGGAGGGTGCGCAAGCTTATGGAGCTTGGCATCCCGGGCAAAGAGTTGAGGTGGATGCCTGAGTTCGTGGCAAGCGCCTGGTGGTGGCCGGATGCAGATTGGAAAGTACTCTGGTTTGTGCTCGATGTGAAAAATTATCACTACGTGCGCTCAACAATAGTGCGAGAGTACAGAGAGAAGTATCAGAGAGAGCCCGAGCTGCCGCCTTTGCCCGAGGCGCTCAAGAAGTACAAACCATAAAGCCTCCCCGGGGCCATTCTTTTGCCCCCTGTTGCATTTTCTATCCGGCAGGGTAGGTTTGATACCACCCTCCACATGAAAACGCAACACAGGGCAAAAGAATGGCCGAAAACGCAAAAATTGTTCGTTCTATGAAACCGTACTGGATGCTATTTCGTGAACTCGGCATCAATGCCCCAGCCCGCTACAAAGGGCAGGCAAAGGTTACTTGCCCGCACTGTCAGCAGCGCAAGCCGGGCACAAGAGACAGAGACCTGAGCGTAAATTTTGAGACTGGCGCCTACAAATGCCACTCTGCAAAATGCAACTTTCAAGGTTATGTCCGACAGCCGGCAGAAAAAGGGTATAGCCGCCCGGAGTTCAAGAACCTGACAGAGGCGCCCGATTGGGTCGTTAAGTACCTAACATCCAGGGGCATTTCTACAGGAGGCAATAAAGGAAAAGCACGTGAGCGCAAGCCCGGACGGAAAAGCGATAAGGTTTAACTATTTCAGAGCTGGCGAACTGATAAACTACAAGGACAGAATACAGCTCGAGGGCGGCAAAAAAACCTTTCGCCAACACCCCGGTGCTGAGAAAATTCTCTACAACCTCGACAGCCTCCAGGGGCGCAAGAAGGCAATTATCACAGAGGGCGAAATAGACGCCCTGTCTTTTATCTCAGCCGGCGCAGAGCGCAGGGGTTTTGCAGTGCTGAGCGTCGACCAGGGCGCACCCGCCCCCGGGGCCCAGGCAGGCGGCAAACTCGAGTGCCTGCGCAATTGTGCGCAAGAGCTCGATGCAGTTGAGGCCTTTTACCTGTGCTGCGACAATGATGAACCAGGGCGGGCACTTTTTGAGGAACTCGTGCGCCGCCTTGGCGCTCATAGATGCTATGAGGTGCAGCTGCCGGAGTGGGCAAAGGATGCAAATGATGTTCTGTCTCGCAAAGAGCTCTCGCTTGAACTACGCTATGAGTCGCTGCTCCTTGCCCTTGAGCAGGCAAAGCCGGTCGACATGCCGGGCATCGTAGAATTGAATGCCGATATTCTCGAAGATATTTTTGAAATATACGAAAAGGGAATAAAAAAAGGGCAAACAACAGGTTTTGCAATATTGGATGAACACTTTACATTCTTGCCTGGCGATCTGACAATTGTCACAGGTATTCCAGGCCATGGCAAATCTCAATTCCTGCGGCATATTATGCTAAATAAAGCAGTAGGCGCAGGTTGGCGATGGGCCTGCTACGTACCTGAGGACTGGCCAGCTGACTATTGGTTCGCCGACCTTGCTATCACCTACACCGGCAAGCCCTTACATGGCGAGGGCAGGATGAGCGAGCAGGAACTTTTGCAGGCACTCGAATTTATATCTGAGCATTTTATCGCAATATACCCGGAGCAGGATAAAGAGGGAAATATTGAACTGCCGACAAACGAGTGGCTAAATAATGCAATAAGGTTTGCAAAATTAAAATACGGCGTTAATGCATACGTAAAAGACCCCTGGAATAGAATATACCACGAATTTGGCGAGAGAGAAGACAGATATCTTGCAGAGCAATTGAGCAAAGAGAATATTTTCGCAAAGGAATTTGATGCGGCAATAATAGTTGCACACCCGACAAAAATGAGCAATATAACAACGCCTCACGCATACAATATTTCCGGCGGCGCAATGTGGTACAATATGGCCGATAATATTATATCAGTTTTCCGGGATATTGAAAGCGGCGAAAATGCTACAAATGTTGCTGTTCTAAAGGTGCGCAAGCAAAGGCAGGTAGGCAAACCCGGAACTGTTAAATTTTATTTCGATGAACGTTCTTTGAGATATTGCGAGGATAGAGAGATGACTAAACAAGGCGTCACGTTGCGCTGCGCAGGAGTGCTTGAGTCTTGCGTCATTAAATGGTCACTCAGAGCATGTGCCTTTTTGATTGAAGTGCAGTAAATTTGCAAAGTATGAAAAATGGCTAAGGAGAAAATAGACATCAAATCAGTGCACAATGAAGTGCTGGCGGATGCAGAGTACTGTGCGCAGCGCGGCAATTGATCGGAGTTATCAAATCGTGCGATTAAACTCCTCGAGTGCGCACAGCACAACGTCTGAGCTCTTGCAACAACTGCAGCGCAAAGAACCCGAAAGGCTGCACAAATGCGAACAATGAGCCTCGCAGATAAAATCCTGACGAAATTTGCGAGGCAATTGCATAAATTGAAAAACGCATCATGTGGAATATGGGAGCTATCTAAGCACACGTGATATCGCATTCTACCTCTCAAAAGTCCACGAGGGGCACGAAAAGGAATGGTGGCAAACCATGGCCCCAGAGCGCATGCTTTCAATCATGATTGAGGCAAAGGAGCTGGGCGTGGTCAAGGGCACAGAGTACGAGAGCAAATTCGAGGAAGTATTCGACAAATTGCTCTCGCAAGTATTAAGCGAATATGCGAAAAAAACAGCGTGAGGCCGAGCTGCAAAGAGCAGCAGCAAGGTTGCTCGACGCCCTGGGGCTGCTGTGGTTCCACACGCCGAATGGAGGTCGACGTGATGCACGTGAGGCCAAGCTGCTCAAGGCCGAGGGGGTGAAAGCTGGCGTGCCCGATATCATAATATTGCACCCTTTTGCTCAATATCATGGAATATTGATTGAGCTCAAGGTAGGCAGGAACAAACCTACACAAGCACAAGAGACCTTCATGCAAAGGGCGAGCGCAAAGGGTTATTTTTGTGCAGTTGTGCGCAGCATCGATGAACTGATAAATATCCTAAATAAATGCCGTATCTCGCAAAATATAAGCACATAAAATTGCCGTGGGTGCGGCATGAAAACCGAAAAAGAAGGCCGGGTGAACAGGCTTTCTATAACTCGCCTGCGTGGCGCAAACTCTCTGCGCAATTAAGACGCACGCATAAATATTGCGTGCTATGCAGCGCTAAAGGGGTTGCGACGCTCGCTGAGCACATCGACCACATCGTGCCAGTGCGATGCGGCGGTGCAAAGCTCGACACTCGCAACCTCTGCGCTCTTTGCTTGCGCTGTCATAACAAAAAGTCCTCACTCGAGGGCAAGCGCAGTGCACCTATTGTGCGCACATGCGAGGACGAAGAAAGCGGAGAGCTGTTGCCGGCAGAGGGCTGGCTGCAGGAATTGCAAGAGCAATTGAATGCAGGTGAAAAGAGCGAGTGAAGGCGAAGGGATAGGGTGTTGCAAATCTTCCAAGGCCTTTGGCCGGACAACGACCGCCTGAGCCGCAAAAAAGCGCAACCATTTTTGTTAGGAGTCCTAAACGATTAAAAATCTATCTATATGAAGACCGTCAAGGAGAAACTTCAGAAAGGCACCTTAAGGGAGCATCGCTTGCCGGGCCGGGTTGGGGGCGAGCGTGGGGAGCTGGTACCTGATGCGTACGTTGCACGTAATGAGGAGATGCTGCAGTACTTTGAGCTCATTGTTGAGCACTTGCGAGAGCATGATGCGCTGAAGGCAGTTGACAGCATGATTGTCAGCCAGGCGGCATTTTACTTGTGGCTTTTCAAAAAGAGCGTCAAGGGCATTCAGGATAATGGCCCTGTGGTGCTCAACAGCATGGGCACTTACTCGGTTTCGCCCGATGTGCGCAATGCAAAGGATGCAACAGACAGGTTACTCAAGTTATTTCAGGAGCTGGGCATGTCGCCCAAGGCACGTGAAAAGGTTGTGGCCTTTCAGATGAAGGATATTGAGGAGGATGACATGCTGGCAAAGCTGTTGAGCTAAAGACGTGTTCATGGAAGGTGCAAAAAAGTATATTGAGGATGTTACTTGCGGCCGGGCGGTGGTGTGTAAATATGTGCTGCAAGCTGTTGAGCGGCATTTGCGTGATCTTGAGCGCTCTGCTGAGGAGGATTTCCCTTTTTACTTTGATGAGGAGCAAGCGAATAGGTATCTTGCATTTATTCGGGCGATAAAGCACAGCAAGGGGCGTGCAGCGGGTAAGCCTTTTCAGCTGCAGCCATGGCAGGAGTTCATTTTTGCGTGCGTCTATGGGTGGCGCAAGAAGACGGATGGCTCGAGGAGGTTTCAGCGTGCTTATATTGAGGTGGCGAGGAAGAACGGCAAGACGGAGATGATGGCAGCTGCGGCCTTGTGTGCGCTGTTGATGGATAAGGAGAAGGGCGCAGAGGTTTACACGGCAGCGACGAAGAGGGATCAGGCGCAGATATTATTTCGTGCGGCTCAGTCGATGGCAAGGCAGTTGCGTAGCTCGAGCAAGGCGCTGAGCAAGTTGTTAAGTGTTAATCGCACTGTCATAACCTTTTCAGACAGCAGGTTTGAGCCTCTCGGTGCTGATGCCGACACGCTGGACGGGCTTTTTGTGCATTGTGCGGTAGTGGATGAGTATCATGCGCACAAGAGCGATGAGGTGCTGAAGGTGCTTGAGACGGCAGTCGGAGACAGGTTGCAGCCCTTGATTTGGATTATCACGACTGCAGGTTTCAACAGGCACGGGCCTTGCTTTGCGCTGCGTGAGGTTGTGCTCAATGTGTTGTCAGGCAATTACACTGATGAGAGCCTATTTGGCATTGTGTACACGCTTGACGATGGCGACGAGTGGGGCGATGAACGGGTATGGGTGAAGGCAAACCCGAATCTCGGCATAACGCCTACCTGGGATAACTTGCGCAATGCATACGTAAGGGCAAAAAATGAGGGGGCGAGCGCAGAGGTACAATTTAGGACTAAGCACTTGAACGAGTGGGTAAGCGTCTCGAGGCGCTGGATACCTGCAGAGGTGTGGGATAGTTGCCGGGTGGCATATAGTGAGGAGGAGCTGCGAGGGCGACCTTGTTATGGAGGCCTCGACCTCTCGACGGTGCGAGATATGAGTGCATTTGTGCTGTTTTTCCCTGCAAGGCATGAGGAGGAGAAGCATAGAATACTGGTGTGGGCGTTTTGCCCTGAGGAGCGTGTGCGTGTGCGGGCGGATGCTGTTTTTGGATATGGGGAGTGGGTGCGGAGTGGCGAACTTATTGCGACTGAGGGCAACGTTATTGATTATGAGTATATTAGGGGAGTGATATTGCAGGCGGCGGAGCGGTATGATATAAAGTGCATAGCTTATGACAGGTACAATGCAAACCAGCTGGTGATGTCGCTTGAGGAAGAGGGTTTGCGGATGGTTTCTTGGGGGCGTGGGTTTGTGAGCATGAGCACGCCTACTAAGGAGTTGGAGAAAATGGTTTTTGGTGGCGAGTTGGAGCACAACACTGGCGGGTTGGTGGCCTGGCACTTGTCTAATGTTGAACTTATGCACGACCCGGCTGGCAACGTGAAGCCTGTTAAGCGTACAGATGACGGGAAGATAGATAGTGTCGTGGCGCTGGTCATGGCTATAGGTGTTTGGATGGCTAAGGAGAAGAAAGAGCCAGAGCGGAGGAGCATTTACGAGTTGGATTAATTCTGTGTCTCATAGTGCCAATTTGGGCGGCTGTGCTATTTGTGCAGCCGCCTTTTATTTGTTAAAGAAATGTTAAAATCTGGATTATCTATTGCGCTAATTATAAAGGTGCTTATATTTGCATTGTAAACGAAAGCGAGGGGGTGGGGGTTTTTTGTTTCCATATTAGTAAAAAAAATATTTGTTTTGCATGCAAAATGGTATTTATATTTGTGATATAATTATCGCAATATGGTGGCTGGGTGGAAGAAATTAAAGAGGTTCACGCTGGAAAATCCAGAGGTACCCCTGTTCAAATGGGGGGATGAGGAGGATTATACAGAGCCCAGCGTGGCAACAAACCCAGAAAATGCCCTGAAAATATCCTCATATTATGGGGCTGTTAAAAGGGTGGCGGATACTATTGCCTCCCTTTCTTTTCGTGTGGTGCGCAAGGTGGAGGGCGGCTTTGAGTACGCAAGCGACCACCCCCTGGATGAGCTCATAGGCGAAGCGCCGCACCCTCTTTACACCTCCTTTCACTTTCGCAACGCCCTTGTGGCGAATCTCCTCATCTACGGCAACAGTTATGCACGCATTGTGCGCACTAAATTAGGTGCAGTAAAGCGCCTCGAGGTGTTGCACCCGAGCTGGGTCATCGATATCACTGAGGGCGAGGTAGAGGGCGAGCTGTTGCATTTCTACATTATCCAGAAGCCCAACAAGGCAAGGGAGGTGGTGCCTGCAGAGGATATCATCCACCTGAAGGGTTTGACGCTCGATGGCATTAATGGCAAATCGCCTACAGAGCTGCACCAGAACACTATCGGCGCCGGACTCTCTGCGCTGGAGTATGAGAAGAAATTTTTCTCGAATAACGCACATATAAGCTTCGCCATCGAGCTGCCCATGGCGGTCTCGGAGAAGGCAAAGCAAAACATCGAAAGCGCCTGGCGGAGGTTTTGGCGTGGTCTAAAAAATGCCTTTCGCCCCTTCATTCTTGACTCTGGCGCTAAGCTGCACAAGATAAGTGCAACGCCTGCGGAGGCGATGAGTGCCGAGAGCCGGCAGCAGGTGAATAAAGATATCTCACGCATCACGGGCGTACCTACGCACATGCTCGCAGGAGGTGAGAATACAACCTTTGCCAGCGTGGAGGTGATGATGACGGACTATGTCATGTTCACGATTCGGGCGATTGTTAAGCAGCTTGAGCAGGTTTGCAACATGCGCCTGTTTACGAGGCGAGAGAGGGCTGAGGGGTACAGGGTGCAAATAAATATCGACAGCCTGCTGCGGGGTGATATTGCCACCAGAACTAAGAAAGATCGAAACAGAATACAAGTGGGGCATTATCACGAAAAACGAGGCACGCAGGCAAAGCGGATATAATGAGGTGCCGGGTGGCGATGTTTATTTGTCTCCTCAGGCTTACGAAATTCAACAAAGTGAGCAATGAAGATTATTCGCAGAAGTTTTGAAGGAGCAATGCTACTGCGCAATGCTGCAGTTACAGACAGCGCAGGGGGTGCGGTTATTGTAGACGGCGGCCAGGAGTACATTCACGGGGTGGCGAGCGTTACGGGCATTGAATATAAATTGCTCGAGAGTGAGCAATACATATTTGTCGAGGAAATAAGCAAGGGTGCATTTGAGGTTGCAGATTTGAGTGACGTGGTTGTTCTTTTCAATCACGACCCCTCTCAAATCCTCGGCCGCACCACCGCAGGCAGTGCGCTGGTGTATGTGCGAGATGGCAATTTGCATTATGAATTTTCTGTAAACCAGCGCACCACCTGGGGGCAAAGTGTGGTTGAGCTAATTAAGGGCGGTGAGGTTCGGCAGAGCTCTTTCGGCTTCACTGTGCCAGAGGGCGGAGACAGCTGGGAGGATGTAAAGCTGGCGGATGGGCGCCTGCGCATCAAGCGCACAATCAACAAGATAGACAAGGTGTGGGACGTTAGCCCGGTCACCTGGCCAGCGAGCAACTTGACAAGTGTGGGTGTAAGCCTTGACACGTTGGATGAACTTGAGAGGTTTGTGCATGCTGCACAAGATCTTCAGTGTAGGCAGGGTGAGGCCTTGCTTATTTGTAGGCTGCAATTATTAACTAATCGCAAAAATTTGCTAAGATGACGACGAGGGAAATTCGTGACGAGATGGGGCGTATTCTTGCGCTGCAGGAGGATATTATCCGCAATGCGCAAAACGAGGGGCGCAAGGATTTGACGCAAGAGGAGGAGGAGCGCTTCAAAAGACTTGATGAGGATTATCGCTCGCTTGAAAAGCAGCTCAAGCGCCTTGAGGAGCTGGAGGAGCGTGCTAAGGCCATGGCCACCTCAGTTAAAGAACCTCAGCCGGGCGCTGTGGTAGATGAGCGAGCGCTGCATGAGCAGGCCTTTAAAGTATTTCTCCGGCATGGTCTTAAGGGTTTGACGCCTGAGATGCGGCAGGTACTCGAGAAGCGTGACCAGACGCCTGCGACAGGTGCCGGGGGTGGTTACCTAATTCCTGAGGGCTTTGTTGCGCAGGTAGAGCGTGTGATGAAGTACTACGGGCCCCTGTTCGATGATTCTGTGGTGACTGTCTTCAACACCCAGGCCGGCAACACGCTGCCCTGGCCGACGCTGGACGACACTGCAAACAAGGGGCAGCGCATTGGGCCTAATACGGCAGTGAGCACCCTGGATTTGACCTTTGGGCAAAAGGTGTTCAATGCCTTCAAGTACACCTCCGGGGTGGTACTTGTGCCGACGGAGCTTTTCGAGGATACGGGCGTTGAGCTCGAGCCTATTATCATCGAAGCCTTTGGCGAGCGCCTCGGCCGGATAGTGAATGAGGAGTTGACCAAGGGCGCAGGTGGCGGCACTGAACCTCAAGGCATTGTTACTGCCTCAACGCAGGGCAAGCTCGCTGCATCTAATGCTGCTATTGCAATTGAGGAGCTCGCTGATTTGATTCATAGCGTTGACAGGGCGTACAGAAACGGGCCGAAGGTTGGTTTCATGCTCCATGACAATACAGTGCTGCAGCTCAAGAAATTGGCGATTGGCAGCACTGACGCTCGCCCCTTGTGGATGCCAAGTACACGTGAGGGGGAACCTGCGACGATTTATGGTTACCCATACTGGGTGAACAACGACATTGACCAAATTGGAGCCTCAAAAAAGAGCGTGCTCTTTGGTGACTTCAGCAAGTACAAGGTAAGGGTCGTGCGAGACCGCAGAATTGTGAGGTTGACAGAGCGCTACATGGACAAAGACCAGGTCGGTTACATTGCTTTCTGGCGGCTTGACGGTTTGTTGCTGGTTGATAATGCAGTTAAGCACCTTGCACATCCTGCATAATGAATTTCACTTGCTTCTGTTTCATGTTCTGATTTTTGGTGACCCCCCCAGGCCAAGCCTGGGGGCCTTTTAAAAAATTAGCGCTATGGCAAAGGAGAAAGAGGCTGATGTACTTGTGAGGGCGCTTTACAGTGCTGCAGGCCCCGGGCTTACCTTGCATAAAGGCAGGGTGTATAAATTGCCTGCATCAGTTGCGAAGCAGCTTCTCGAGGCTGGTTTTGCTATGCCTGTAAGCACAAAGGAGCTAAGGGAGGAGAGTGTGAACCTTAAGTCCGAAAAACGTGAAAAACGTTAAATATGCCGCAGTTCAGCAGTGACAGGGTTTATTTCAATGTGACGGAGGCAGAGAATTTGGGCCTCGGGCAGAGTGGAGCGGAGTTTATTAATGATACAACGCTGCACACTGGCGCCTGGGTTTGTTTGCAATGTATTGAGGACTCAAATTTTAGCGTATTGCAGGGGAATAATTTTACTGGCACTTGGACAGGGTATATTTTCCCCGCTGGTACGCATATTTTTGGCAGGTTTACACAAATTCAGCTCAGCGCAGGTGCCGTGATAGCATACAAGTTGTAAAATGCCATTATTCGCTCGAAAATATAAAGTCACCGTGCCGCCTGCTGCCAAGCCTCTTGAGCTTGCCGAGGTGAAAGCATGGTTGCAAGTGGTGGCAGATGATGAGGATGATTTGCTGCAGTTCTTGATTGATAGTGCAACGAATATGCTTGAAAATCAGTACGATATAGCACTTATCACGAGAACTGTAGAGTTTTATGCCGATTATTTCCCGCCCGATGGGGTTATTATATTGCCATTAAGGCCTGTTTCTAATGTGCTCAGCATTGAGTACCTTGACACTGCAAAAAATTGGCAGGTGTTGCCTGCGAGCGTTTACGATATTTCTGCAAATGATCCTAAAAATTATGCAGAAATAGTGCGTGAATATGGGCAGACATGGCCTGAAATTTATTATTGCAGGAGCGAGTGCGTGAAAATAACTGCAAATGTTGGGCATGGTGCTACATCTGCCGATATTCCTGCAGAATTGCGCCTTGAGATGCAGGCAGTTATTCGATTTTGGTACGATAATCGGGAAGATATAGCACTGGGCAGCGGCATGAGGAGTGCAAATTTGCCTTTGCATGGGTGGAAAATGTGGCTATAATGGCGAAAAATGTGCTAAATTATGACAGGAGGGTGACGTTGCGCAGGAAAAGCCCTGCATCGCAAGGGGCTACGGGTGAGGTTGCATTTACGTGGCAGGATATTAAGGTTTTGCCTGCTGCAATTGAGTGGCAACAGGCTGGAGGTGAGGAGATTGAAGCAGAACAATTGCGCAGCGTTCAGCCTGTTAAATTTGTTTTGCGGCATGACAGCACTACGAGCACAATAACAGCAAGAGATCGCCTATTTTATGCAGGCGAGGAGTATGATATTGTGCGAGTTGTTGAGGGGCCGAGGAGGGGAGCAAATATTATTTTAATTGCAAAGCTGAGGAGATGAGCGCTGTTGTGCTAAATATCAAAGAGGTTGAGAATGCTTTGCGTGGCATACCCAAGGCGCTTGCTCGCAAAAAGGTAAAAAAAGCGCTTGAGGAGGCATCGAGGCCTATCGTAGAGGGCGCAAAAAGTAGGGTGCCTGTTGCTGAGCGAGTAGTTAAAAGGTACAAGCCTTTGAGCGCCGGCAAGAGGGCAGCGAGGGGTAAAGGCAATGTGGTTGCAGAGTACTATCCGGGGAATTTGAAGAGGGCGATAAGAATTTTGAGGGGCGGAAAGTTTAGCAAAAGCTCTGCGGTGTTCATTGGCCCTAAGGTGCAAAAAAGAGGCCAGGGTGCTGGGAAATTTTCTGGCAACAGAGTTGATGCATGGTACTTTCATTTTATTGAACGAGGCACAATGCACATGCGAGCGAGGCCTTTTTTGAGGCCTGCATTTGATGAGAATAAGGAGAAGGTCTTTCACCTTGCCTCTCTTAAGTTTGCTGCATTGATAGATGAGGTAAAAGGGCAATGAAAAGGGCTGCGGAGCATATATTTTCGATATTATCTGCCTCGCAAGCGCTGGCAAGCGAGCTTGGCGCAAGCAGTGTGGGTGCAGGTATTGCGAAAATATATGACAGCCTTGCGCCTGAGGGTGAGAGGTTGCCTTATATTGTGATTGACACGGTGAGCGTTACTGGTGATTTGTGTGTGGATGGGGTGAATGTGCTGCGTGAGGTAGTGCAGGTGAGTGTATTTGCAAATGCTGCAACAAAGGCAAGGAGTATTGCATCACTTATTTTTGATATTGTTGCAGCTGCGCAATTGCCTGCGGATGTTCGAAATATTAGGTACCTAACGCATACGCAAGAGGTGGGGGATGATGCTCATGAAGGGGTGTACTACAGTGAAATAATTGATTTTGAGATAATAATGAACGAGTTATGAAGGTGAGGCTTGTAAAAGATTGGGTGCCTTTTGAGGGCGCCAGGGTGCGGCCGGCTGGCCGGGTGGCCATTGTGGGCGTTGAAACAGGTAGGGCGCTTATTGCTGAGGGCATTGCAGTGCCTTTGCAGCAAATAGAGCAGGGCAGCGAGGTTGTTAAGCGCAAGGGTAAGCGTGTCGAAGGAGGACAAGGAGCAGGCAGGTGGGGAAATTGAGTGATAACGCAAAAAAAGTTGAGCGATGACAACGGGAATTTTGGATGCAAAGGATCTGGTGTTTTACCTGAAGGAGGGCACTAACTTAATTGCCTTTGCTTGTGCTACAAATGCCTCTCTGAGCTTCAGCATGAAGACTCGTGAGACGATTTGCAAGGAGACAGGCGATTGGGAGACGTATAAGCCTGGTTTGCTGAGCGTCTCCGGCTCTTTTTCAGGGCTTTTCTCGTATGATGCGACGAATACTTCCTTCGAAGACCTGTACGACAAGCTTGCAGGTAAACAGGAGGCGACAGTGCGCTTCAGCACCGAGGCCACGGGCGACACATACTGGGAATTTAACGCACTTATCACTGAGCTCACGGTTGACTCGGGCCAGAACGGCGAAAATGTCACCTACTCCGGGTCTTTGCAAGGAGTTGGCCCAGTGACAAAGGCTACAGTAGTATAATAATCAGTAAGTTATGAAGTCTTATCACGAACTTGGTGGCAAAACCCGGCCGGTTCTGTTCGGATTCGGCGCTGCGTATATTTTCGAGCAGCAAACCGGCAAAAATGCTCTGCAAATGATAGATGCATTTGCAAAGGGCGAGGGCAATATCTCTGATATAGTCTCTATGATTTTTGCCGGGTTGCTCAACGGGGCAGAGGATGACGGCCTTGAGGTGGATTTTACGGCTGCGGATGTTGCAAGGTGGTTGAGCAAGGCACCCACACTTGTGCCGGTGCTGCTTGAACAATTTGCAGAGAGTTTTTCGGCAGGCGCAGGCGATGAGGGAGGGGAGCAAAAAAAAAGGAGCCCTCGGGGCCGGCCTCGGAGGCTATAAATTGGGCGGAGATAAGAAAGGCAGGGGCGGCACTGGGGATGTGTGAGCGGGAGATAAGGTGCACAACCCCTGCCTATTTTTACATGTTGTGCGATGTTCACAGGCAGCGCATTGAGGCTGAGGAGGCTAAAGAGAAAGCGGCATGGGAAAGGATGCGCTTGCTGGCATGGTGGAGTGTACAGGTGCATATTGAACCGAGGCACCGAAAACCCCTGCATCAATTCATGCGTCTCCCCTGGGACAATGCAGGTGCTGAGGTTGATATTGAGGAGGCAAGGAAGAGGATCAGGAGCGCCAAGTGGGCGCCTCCTGTGGTGGATTTGAGTGAGCGCCAGAAGGGGCAGGAGGTAACATTTGAAGATATAAGAAAGGCGACTAATGGCTAAAGTTCTAAGGGAATTGCTGATACGCATAGGGGGTGATATTAAACCCCTGGAGCGTGCTATGTCCCGAGCGGCCTATACTATCAGACGTGACGGCGAGCGGCTGAGTAGGCTGGGCAGTGAGCTTAGCCTGACGGTCACTGCTCCCGTCCTTGGGCTTGGCTATGCAACAATTAAGGCGGCCGGCGACATTCAATCCCTGATTGGCGCACTTGAAAGCACGATGGGCAGCGCAGAAGCTGCGAGAAGAGAGGTTGAGCTGTTGCGCAAGGCAGCACTTGCGCCGGGGCTGGACTTTGAGCAGGCACTGAAGGGCTCTGTTCGCTTGCAAGCTGTAGGGCTTGATGCTGAACTTGCCCGGCAAGCGCTTAGCCAGTTCGGCAATGCACTTGCCCTTGCAGGGGGCAGTAGCGAGGCGCTGGATGGAGTTACCCTTGCTCTTACTCAGATTGCAGCAAAGGGCAAGGTAATGGCGCAGGAGATAAATCAGCTTGCAGAGCGTGTGCCGCAGATCCGGCAAGCGATGAAGGGTGCGTTTGGCACTGCAGATACTGAGGAGCTGCAAAAAATGCACCTTACTACTGAGCAATTTGTGAGGGGCGTAATAGCTGAGTTGAGCAAATTGCCGAGGGCCACGGGCGGCATAAATAACAGCCTGACCAATTTGGGCGTCTCTTTAAAAACCTCCCTTGCACGCATAGGGCTTGCAATAAATAGCGCATTTGATATTGAAGGAAAAATAAATAAAGCGGCTTCATTAATTGAAGGCATTGCAGATAAATTCCTCTCCCTCTCCGAGAGTACTCAAAAAAATATCATTGCATTTGTTGCATTTGCTGCGGCGGTTGGGCCTGCTGCAAAGGTTTTAGGCGTTATGAAAATGTTGTCAGCGCAGGTAATAGAGGGCTTAAAGGGATTTATCGTTGCGCTTGCATCATTGCGTGACAGAATATTTGCAGCAGCTGCGGCATTTATGAGGCTGAATATTGTTATGCAGGCCTCCGTCCTCGGCGCAATAGCTGCGGCCGTGGGGCTTGCTGTTGTTGCATTTAACAAGTTGAAGGCAAGTATATTTTCGCTAAATGCGGAGAAAAGGGCACTTGCTAATATATCGAGCAGGACGGCAGAGATAGCGGCAGAGGAGCGTGTAAGGGTGCAGCGCCTTGCTGATGTTATACGCAGCGAGACAAGTAGTAGAAGGGAGAAGATAAATGCATTAAATGAACTGAAAAATATTGCTCCTGAGTATTTCGGCACAATTAGCACGGAGCGTGATTTGATACAGCAAACAAATCAAGCGCTTGAGCTATATTTGAAGAATATTGAAGCGAGGGCAAGGGCGCATGCCGCTATGGAGCGCCTTGTTGAAATAGAAAAGAAGCTGATAGATATTCGTGGCTTGTCTGAGGAGGCAAAGCCAAGCCTGTTGCAGAGTATAGGTAATGCGGTGCTGAGTTTAGGCGACACATATAGTTTCGCCTCAAGGCAGGCAGAAACATTTGCAAAGAACTTGCAGCAGTTGCGCAGCGAGTTGGAGGCTGAACGGGAGGCATTGAAAAAGATTGCTGCGGATGCAGAGGCTGCGGCTGCAAAGGCCGCACCAGCAGCGAGCGGCACGCCTGCAGGAGGCAAGGGGACGGGCAGGAAAAAGGTACAGGCGCCGGCATTGTTGCCGAGCATAATGGATAAAAAAAGCGCACTAATTGCGGCATGGCGGGGCATTATTGCAGAATTTGAGGCTGCAGCGCCTCGGCTTAACGTGCCTTTTGTTGTTACGAGCAACCGCCTCGAGGAGCTTGGCAAGCAGCTGGAGGCGGTGGAGTTGAAGGCGCAGATATTTGGTCAGAGCTTCGACCCTGTTACAGAGAAAATAAACCTGCTGCGCTCTGCAATCTCGCAGGCTATAGACGAGGGCGCTGGGCCTTTGAGCACTGAAGTTGAGTTCATGATAGGCATGCTGCAGGAACTTGAGCAGAGGGTTGATCCGGTTGCAGAGTCTTTTCGCTCGATAGGTGATGCAATGCAAGAGGCTGCGAAAGCAGGTGCAGCCTCAATGCGAGAATTGGGCAAGGCTGCCCTCAAGGCAGCTGCAGATGTTGTGCGTGCAAAGTTGATGTCATTTGTTGCGACAGTTATTGAGAAGACTGCTCAGATTACCGGCCCCCTTGCGGCAATACTTGCCCCTGCTGCAGGTGCTGCGGCTGGTGTTGCATTTAATGCGGTTATTAAGGCGCTTAAAATCCCTGCCCTCGCCCAGGGCGGCCTGGCCTTTGCCCCGTCGCTGGCCGTGGTGGGCGACAACCCGGGGGCGAGCGTTGACCCTGAGGTAATTGCTCCTTTGAGCAAGCTTGAGGGCATGCTGCCGAGGCGGCTTGAGGTGACCGGCCGGCTGGTGGCTGATGGCAGTCAGCTTGTTGCAGTAATTGAGCGCTCATCGCTTGAGCGTTTCAGGTATGCAGGAATTTGATAACCTTAAATTTTTTGTGCGATGAAAAAGCTCATTTTGTTCTTTGTGTACGCTCTTCTTTTTACCCTGCATGCAAATGCGCAGGTGGGTGAGTTGCCGCAGCCAGTTGGGCCGGGCGGTAGCGTTAATGTGCTTGACCTGGTAGGTATTGAGGATTTGATTTACAGTGCGCTGATTATTTTTCTGACGTATTTCTCGCACCTATTGCCTTTTTTGCGGAATATAAAAACAAAAGCAGTGAGGGCCCTTGCAATTGGTATAACGCTGCTGGTGTTTTTTGTGGCGTATAAGGCAAATACCGAGGAATTTACTGTGGCAGTATTTTTGCGCTATGTTATTGACTATATCTTGGCGACTAATTTCTACGACAAGATATTGAAGCCGGCTGGTTTGCGTACTGCATCTAACGAAACAAATGTTGCCGCAAATGGCAGAAAGTAAGTTTTCTTTGAACGGCTTAAATGCATCGACGAGTGTAGCGCTCGGCCTTGTTATCACGCTAATTTCTGCGAGCATTTATTTGGTTGTTACAATTAAATCGCTTGAGAACAAGGTCGAGCGCTTTGTCGTAAAAATTGAATACCTTGAGAGGAAGGTTGATGTATTTGAAGCGTCATATGCAAGGAGGGAGGAGCTTATTTTGCGCCTTGATGCAATTCAGCGAGATATCAGCAATTTGCAAAAGGAAATTGAAAAACTGAAATAATGCTCAGGCTGCAGTGCGATAATATTAAAGATATTCACGGCAACACCTACAGGGTGGAGGTGCACGACAGCGAATATGCTGGAAGTGTGGTTGAATTTTATGCAGCTGCAGAGGGGTTTGCCATTACCTGGGACGGAGGCTCGGAGATATATGACAGAGACCCGGGCTTGAAGCCGAGCAGGTGCGTTTTCATGATAGAGACGGAGGATAGCAACAGGGCAGGAGTACAGAGCTTTGTCGATGATGTCGTAGGTGCGCCGGATGGGCGTTTTGTTTTGAGAATATACAAAGGGGGAGTGCTTTTTTGGATCGGCCTTATTATGCCCTCGGTGAGCAAAGTAGAGGATAACTACATGACTCGCTTTGAGGTTAATGCGGCCGACGGCCTGGGGTATTTGCGAACTGTAGATTATGCGGAGGCAGATTTCAACCCCTTTGACGGCAAGGCGACAATATTGCAGCATATTTTGACGGCCCTGGGCAAAATACCTTATTTCTCCGACCATATCACTGCCGGGCAGCATATTTTGACAACGGTGGTGAATTGGTACGAGCAAAACCACGCCACAGGCGACGATAAAGACCCCCTCGCACTTACAAGGTGTTCGCACGCTGTATTTTATGAGAGGGATATTAACGGACAATATAAATTCATGTCCTGTGCCGAAGTGCTCGAGCAAATATGTGAGAGGTTTTTGTGCAGAATATATCTCGAGGGCGGCACCTGGCGGGTGGAGCAATTGCCGGAGAGGGCATCGGCAACGGCAGTAGAAAGGAGGTATGATAAGACCGGCAATTTCCTGAGCTCGCAGGCGGTTAGTTATGACATCGTCATCGACCAGAGTGCTCACAAATACAGGCTATCGGGCGGCAGCTTTGAGTGGTTGCCGGCATTGCGTGAAGCTGTTGAGGTTTACCGCCACCGCACGCACTACAACCACATTGCTGGTGCGGTATGGACAGATATTTCCAATCCTCCGCATATCTCGCCCGTCGAAATAAGCGCAACAGGTTACACGACGCTGCAAATTGCCTGCGCTCACTCACGCACCTTGACAATCCTCGCAAGCTACACTGCAGGCCCGAATATTGCCGGGGTGTGGGCAGTAAAAGTGCGTGTGGGGAATTATTATTTGAAAAGAGATATTGCACAAGTTAGCGGGCAAAATGTGCAATACACAAGCGTGGAGTGGAGCACAGACCCTAACGTGGTCTACAAGGTAGTCTACACTTACGCAGGGTATAATTTCCCAGCTGTCGGGCAGAGCGTTACATTGCCTGGGCAGCTAAATATTCAGACGCCTGCGCTGCCAGGGGGCGGCGAGCTCGAGGTGCAAATATCATATTTGTACCATATTAAGCTTGCTGATGGTACGCAGGTTGACCCCTTGAGCATATCTGTTACCTGGGCCTTTAATAACTCATCGCTGTTTGTTTTCACTAATACCGTTCCGGTTTATTTGAGCGATGAGAGCATATTCAGGGCATATTCTGATAAAATAAATAACCAGGCGCATATTCAATTCGAGGGCGTGCTGGGGGATGGGCCTGATGATAACAGCGTGGGCGCCTTGGAGGTGCAAAAGCCTGATGGCTTCTGGGTCAAAAGCTCGCAATGGCGCATTGGGACAACAGGCGGATATTTATCGATAAATGATTTATTTCTGCGTGAGGTTATTGCGTTGCAGAATACCAATGTGCGCCGATATACAGGGATAATAAGTGCTGCGGTTAACATGCGCCACCGGGTTGCATTTGACGGCGAATATTGGTATCCTTGTGGTGGCACATTCACGGCAAGGACGGGGGATTTTGCTGGCATATGGTTTGCTATTGAGCGATTTGTGACGGGGATAGCTAACGATGAAGTGCTGCATATCTTGCCGGAGGGTGCACCAGGCTTGTGGCGCTTTCAACAGGCATCACCTGAGACGTACGAGTATAACAGCGCTGCAGGTGTGGGTGATGCTCTTGCAATTGCAGTGCTTGCCTCGCCCATACCGCAAGGGGCGGTCTCTCAAATATCTGTAGCTCAACCTCTGCGGGAGGATGCCTTTGTTGCAGGGGATGAGATTGCTGCGGTGAATACTATAACAGGAGACACGGTATATCTCACTGTGACACAAGATGTTGCAGATGGTGATACTGTTGTTAACGTTTCCGGTACTGCAAATATCTCAATTCCTGACGGCGCCCCGGTGCTGCAATATATTCGAGCAAAATATCAACAAGGCGCACCTGTGCCGCCAACGCCCATTACGGATCATGGCGAGCTTAGCGGCCTGGCAGATGATGATCATCTGCAATATGTGCACAAAAATGGCCGGCCGTCCGGGCAAGATATTTACGGAGGTGTAAATGATAATGAAAATTTGAATTTGCACTCCACACAAGCAACAATCAAGGGGCAGGTGAGGGCAATGGATCATTTCGAGACTCGGGATACTTTTTCTCTGCAATATCCCCTCACCGTAGGCGGCACAAATCAAGGCATTTCCGTTCAGTCCTCTGGCATTACTGCCTACTTGCAGAATATAGGCTTGACTGTTGATATCTCATCAACAGGTAACTGGCTGTTGCAATCGCAACCAAATGCTGGCACCAGCGGAAACGGGGTTAAGCTGGCAAATTATCTCGGTGTGCAAGTCTACTCAGGTACAGGGCCTGCAATATTTCTCGCCTCGATCGGAGGGGCACTTCAAATTCGCACGCACCGCAACACGGGCAACGGCACACAGAGTGGCGTTGAGTTGACAGATGCAAACGGACTGAGGGGCTTTAAAACGGGCAGCTCAACGCCTACATTCCACCTGCGCACGGACGGCCGATTGAGTATTGACTTCGGCGGGCATGCAACGCCAGTTAAGGGGCTGATTTACATGCATCAAGGCAGGTTTTTCACCTGCAACGAGGATGAGAACGCAATGCACCCGCAGCTCGGTTTTTTGCTCAGATATCAGCTTTTCGGATATGACGAGCCCTGGGCTGTTGGCACGCTGAAGGAATTTCAGCGCTTTACTTCTGAATATTCAGGATATCAGATTTACAAAATTGGCTACTCATTTGGCACTACGCTTGGGAGCGGCACGGGTACGAACAATATCGACATAAAGCACACGGTCGGCGGCAATACAACAACATTATACAGTGTGCAGGCAAGTGCTGCTAATAGCGGCGTGGTTGCACTTTCTTCTCCGATTTATATTTTCGCAGATCATGTGATTTGGTTCGAGTGCACGAGTGTAAAGACAACGCCTGCGAGGGGTTGCTTTGTTGAGCTGTATTTGCGATATTTGCCAGGGGCATAAATATTTTTGCGATATGCCGATTTTGAAGTTGAGAAATAACCTTTTTTCATTGCCGCCTCGTGGCGCACAGCCACGGGTTACTACCGAGGAGCTGCGGTTGTGGCACAAAATGGATGCACAGCCGTGGAGCGGCTCAAACCGCATGCCTGATAGCTCACCTATTGGCACGAATACGGGCGCATTATACACGGGGCGGGCGCTTGATTTTGACGGGGTTAATGACACGGTCGATATCGGCAATACAGGCCAAACAATTAAAAGCCTCGTTTTTTACGTTAACCCCGACACGGACACGCAAAAATTTCTGGAGCTGCAGACGAATGGGGCTGTTGATGTAGGTTGTGGTGCAGGTATTTTGACGACCATGGGGTGGAGCTCGCCGGCGACATATGTTAACGGGGTGCCCGGCAGCACAATAACAGCAGGTACGTGGCAGCAGGTGGTTATCACATCTGCTACTGGCATCAGTGCGAATGCTGTGACCCTGGGCAAATCAAACATTATCTATTTCGCAGGTCAGATGACCGATGTGCGCCTGTACTCTGTAGAGCTAAGTTCTGCGCAGGTAGCCGAGCTTTACGCAAATCCTGAAAATGCGCTACCTACTGGAGTGAGCAGTGGGGAGTTGGTTTTCGCTTTAGATTCTATCGATGAAACTAATAATACATGGATAAATATAGGCCAAAAGGCTACAATAAATGGTGCCACAATTACAAATAAAGTGGGTGCAGGTTTGGTGAGGCAGGAAGCAACAATGGATGCTAATCTTGTAGATACATTTACTGCTTCTAATAATTATGTAGATTTTGGATATGCAACAGAATTAAATCAAGATTTTGATGAATTCACGGTATGCGCATGGTTTTATACAAAAGATGCAACAGATCAAGATATATTTAACCAGTGGGCGCAGTATGAAATGCGAGACAAATGGCTAATTATGGTTCGATATGGCAAGTTGACATTTATCGTAAGAACAACGTCAGGTGAAAAAATTTGTCAGGCGGCAGGATATACACCAAACAAATTGACTTTTGTAGTTGGCGTATATAAGAAAAACAATTATTTGAAATTGTATATTAACGGTGTATTAGAAACAACAAGCGCCATCATAGATGGATATGCTAACTATTCAGCAAATACGAAACTCAGGGTAGGGAAGGAGGAAGGAAATGTAAGGGCATTGTACGGAACAGTTTTCAATGCCTGTTTTTACAACAAAGAGTTATCAGTGTCTGAAATATCGCAGCTCTATGCTAATGGGTTAGGGCGGTATAATGTAGTATCCCCTGGGAACATTCTTTTTGAAACGCACAATCCCTCATGGCAGGACTATGCAGGAAGTAATAACGGAACACTGAACGGGACGCAGACAAAAATAAAGGTGATTGACTGGAGGCTCAACTCAGTAGAGAAGCATGCCAACACCGGCGAGCTCATCCTCAACGCAGACGGCTATGAACTCATCACTGACGACGATACGCTTGACATCACCAGTGCCATCACCCTCGAGGCATGGGTTAAGCCCTTTACTGTTACCACGCTGCAAACAGTCATAGGCAAGAATAACGCCTATGCGCTGAACATAACATCAGCGGGCAAAGTGCAATTTCAGCGGTGGGCTGCTGCAGCCTCCGGCACAGCAGAGAGCGCAACAGCTCTCAGTCCCGACACCTGGTATCACGTATGCTGCACGTATGACGGTACGGAGACGAAGATATACATTAATGGTTTGCTCGACGCCTCAAGTACTGCACTAACCGGTGCAATTGACAGCAGCACTAATGATTTGCTCGTTGGTGCATTAACAACCACGCAGCAGCTTTTTGCAGGGTATATCGACAGCGTGAAGGTTTATGCACGTGCATTGAGTGCTACCGAGGTGGCAAATAACTACAAGGCCGAGAAAAGTTCTCATCAAAATTGATAAGCAA